>NZ_JBRREI010000041.1:0-43762 GCF_056760195.1 Stenotrophomonas sp. STEN020 | reverse complement strand
CTCGGCAGGGGCCTTACCAGCAAGATCAAAAGCGTCCCCTCATCCGCCCCTGCGGGGCACCTTCTCCCGCAAGCGGGAGAAGGGCTAAAGCAGTAGCAAGGGCGAAAAACCAAAAACCAAAAACCAAAAACCAAAAGCCAAAAGCCAAAAGCCAAAAGCCAAAAACCAAAAACCACCTGCGCAGATCAGTTCTTTATCTGCACATCATCGATATACACATTCAGGTCGTACGCGGTATTTGCGTGATACAGCCAGATCGCGTCCAGCTTGACGCTGCTGCCGGTGATCGTGCCGTTGCCATCCACCCACGCATTCCATTGCGTCGCATCACTCAAGGCCCAGGACACATAAGTCCAGGTATTGGCCGCGATGGCCTTGCTGGTTGAACGCTCGGTGCCGTCACTGTCATCGATGCCAATGCCAACCGTGGTTCCAGTACCACCGCTCCATACCCAGAACCCGACAACACCATTGGCGCGCGTCAATGCGGTATTGCTGGCCGGAACCCCGCTGCCCGACAGCAGCCGCACAGCCCAGTCTGCCGTGCTGGCGGTATTGTCCTTCAGCAGTACCCGCAACGAGCAGCTACCGTTCTTCTGCGTGCTGCAATCACGTGTAGCCGTCGAGGCGGTGCTGATGCCGGTGGTGCTGCCCGAGTAACTGGGGCTGGTATCGAAATGACCAACGCTGCTCTCGAAGCGATCCAGATAGGTGATCGTGCCGGTACCGCCACCCGTGCCAGGATTCAGCAAACCATAGTACTTCGACCAGTTCCAGTTGATGCCCGGATCGGTGTGTGTCTGGCCACTGTAGTGCTGGTGGCCTTTGATCTTGACGCTGGCGGGCAGCACGTTGATGCCGCTGCTGGATGCACCGCTGTAGGCGCTGGCACAGCTGATCGTGCTGTATGTGGCGCAGAAGCTGCGCACCAACGCCGCTGAGGCGTCATACATCGCATTGGTGTACCAGGAGCTGTTGTCGACAAAGCCCTCGTGTTCGATGCCCAAGGTGTAGCTGTTCTGGCTGCCCACGTGCCAAGCGGTATCGGCGTTGCGCACCATCTGCGTTACCTGGCCGTCGGAAGAGCGGATAACATAGTGCGCGCTGACTTGCGCCGAGGCGTTCTTGAACCAGGAGATGGTGCCGGCATAGCTGCCCTGCGTGGTATGGATCGTCACCGCACTGACCGCTGCGGAGCGCGACGCGGAATAGTTGGAGGATGATGCGGCACTCCAGATCGCCGGGCCATAGTCGGTGCTCTGGATGCTGGCATCCAGCAATGGGCTGACCGCGGCTTTCCCCGTGGCATTGCTACGTGCCTGCAAGGTCTCGCTGACCGGATCGACCTGGAACGCGTCGGTTTCAACCCGATCTCTGCTCACATCAAGGCGCACCATTGGCGCGCGCAGCATGACCAGCTGCGGCGCATCGAATGCCTGCTCCCAGGCGATTGCGCGTTCGGGTACGACAATGCCGCGGTCAATGACACCGCGGTCCTGCGCCAGCAACACGTCGTAAGCAAAGCTGGTGCGTGCGTAGTCATCGACGACGCTGCGCGCGACTACATTCGCGGTGCGTGGTGAGTAGCCCGCATAGCGCATCAAGGCAGGGCGTATCGCCTCGGGTTCGGGCGCGCCTGATGCACCGATGTTGGGATGATCCTGACGGATCTGCGCATCCAGCAATGCGGCGGCAGCAAGAATATTGGTTGCTGCGTCGGTGCGCACAGCAGTGGTGGATACGCCAAGCAGTTTGGCCGCTTGGCCGACCTGATCCTCGAAGCCACCACCGGCGTACAGGCCCATCACTCCCCAGGACGGCGGCATGCGCAGATGTGCGTCATTCTGGTCGTGCGCGTCCGGCTGCAACGGTGACCAGCGGCTTTGTACGTAGGCCAGGGATTCCAGCGTTCCACGCGGGATGCCGGGGTAGCGGCGGTAGGCTTGCTGGAAGTAGCGCACATACATCGCCCGCAAGGGCAGCATGCGCGCTTCTTCCATCTTCAACTGCATGTCCAGCACCTGTTCGTTGTCGGCGACAGGTGCCTTGATCGTGGTTTGGGCAAGTGCGGGAACAACTACAGCACTGGTGATGACGGCAGACAGCAGCACGGCGGTATGACGGTGCATCATCGGTAGGACCCCCAAGCTTGGAACCCCCTGCGTGTGTGGTTCTACCGCAGCTGTTCTGCGCGCGGGTGAAGGCGTGGGTCAATCAGTGATGGGGCTCAAGGAGTTGTTGGATGGGTTGCACGTGGGTGTGACCGCAATCCAATGCGAAGAAAGGCACCCCTCCCCAACCCGTCCGGCCCGAAGGCGCAGCCTTCGGTCGTTCATCAGGCCGCGCGCCAATGGCGCGCAAGCAGTCCTTCTTCACCCCCTTGCCTACGGCAAAGGGAGGGGGCTTATCGTGGGCTCTGCTGCTGATTTGCCTTCCCCCGTATGCGGGGGATCAAAGGGCCTGCCCCCGCGAAGGCGGGGGTGCCCAAAGGGCCGAAGGGGGCGCCGTTGATGTTGCTCCTTCAATGCCATCAACAACTTCAGTCTTGCGCTGCCGATCCACCCGTTCGCCTGCGCTCCAACCACCAAAGCAGTGAGGTAACCAGCACAAACCCCAACAGCCAAGGCCAGCGCGGGCCCGGGATCGGTAGTGGAGTTGAACGTACCGAAGTACCGCTCAATGCAAACGTCGCATCGCGCATCTGCTGCGTATGCAATGCAACTGCCTTTTCCGGATCCAGCAGCAACATGCTCTGCTGCTGCTCGCCCGATTCAACACGGTTCCAACCGGCCTGCTGTGGCCACGCAGCAACGCAGTTGCCAGCCGAAGGGTCGGCCAGCAATTCGGTTCGGCTGCCGTCCTCGGTAATCATCTGCACAGGAGCCGGCAAGCCGCAAAGACTGATGCGCTCATCACTCCATGCCCAGGCGGGCAATTGCAGCGCTGGCGGATCTGGAAGTGATCGGGCAACGCTCGCCAATGCCGCGTTCCACAGCTCGGCGTGCACGTCGGCGTGGCCCGAGAGCACCAGCGCATAGCTGTCAGTGATCGGCAGCACGCCAACCCGGCCCAAGCCAAGTGCGCGCCAGCCACCTATCGCGCTGGCGTCAGCGGCGCGTAGCAAAGGCACGACATCGGCGCCGCCGAATTCCAGATTGAAGCGTTCGACTGCGAGCGCGGTTTTGTTCTGTTCGGCATCGGTCATGGTGCGCAGTGTGACCGGCTTGGTCTGATCATCTCCGCGTGTTTCCAGCCCCCACTCGCGCAGTACGCGGCGGGCGTTGCTGTCCAAGCTGCCGCTGGTCCGGACCAGTACGCCCAGTCCACCGCGCACCGCCTCTGTGATCGCCGCACGTTGCGCGGACGACAGTGCCGCAAGGCGGCGCTCATCGAGCAGCAGTAGGTCCAGGCGGGCGAGGCTGCCGGCATCCAACGCGGCCGGCGCGTCGCCCAACTGCAGGCCGCCACCGATCAACATGCTGGTCTGCAGCTTGGCACCGATATCAGTGGCCCAACGCTGCAGGTACTTCAGTTCGGGGCCGGGAGCGCCGGCCAGCAATCGTATCGTCGGTGCAGTGCTAGCACGTACGCGGACTGGTACCGGCAGCTGATCCAGCACCTTGCCGCTGCCGTCGAGCACGCGCAGCGCGAAACTGACATCGCCGGGCTCACGTGCGCTGGCGTTCAGCGCTACGCGGCCTGTCGCATCTGCGTTGACGATATCCACGCGATGGCCAGCAGGGTCCAGCAGTTCCACACGTACACCAGGCATGCCTTGTACGCGGCCGTAAACAGTGAAAGCCGCGCCGGGCGCGAGTAGCGGCGGAGCCTGTAGTTCCACCAGACCACGCGGTGCCGTGCTGGGGAGGAAGCGCAACGGCGGTAGTGCGATATCGCGATCACGCGCGGGCAGGCCCTGGCCGATGATCACCAGTTCGCGGGTACCCGGGTGCTGGCGCAGGGCGGTGGCCAGATCCGGAACAGCTTCAGCTGCCGCCAATACAGGTGCCTCAGGCAGGCGCACGTAGTTGGCCGCGGGCAATGCCGACAACTCGGCTGCGCTCGCCCCCGCTGTCGCGATGACCAAGGTGCCGGCGTGTCCCGGACGCGATGGCGGTTGCAGGGTGAAGTACAGCAACACGCCAGCCGCAAGCTGCAGCATCAGCAATGCGGCAAGGCGCGTCGCGCGCGGGCGAGGAGACAGCGCGAAGCGCAGGCTGCCAAGCCCCACCGCCAGCGCGATCAATCCAAGAGGAAGCCAAGCCATCATCGTGCTGGCTCCTGCGGCGCCGAGAGTGCTTCAAGGTAACGGCGACCACTGGCATCGGCTGCATTGCGGCGTGCGGGTGGGCCTGCCGCGCGCCGCAGTGCTGGCCACAGCTGTGCACGCAGTTCGCTCCGGCAAACCCGGCAATCGGGTTGCTGTCGTAGTGCATCGATCGCAGCAACCACATCCAGTGGATCGGGTACGGCATTGGGATGTGCATCCAGCCAACGCGACAAGGCATCAAGGTCCACGCTGTCGTCGCTGGATGCCAATGCATGCCATGCGCTGGCGACGACAGCATCATCCGCAGGGCGTGCGCTCAGCTGTACAGCGCGATTGCCAAGACCCTCGCGCTTGCCGGTCATGCGTCGGGCCATGTCGATGGGCGGCAATTCGCTGCCCACGCGTGCCAGGTAGATGCGCTCGGCCTGTTGCACCTGTTTGATGAAAGCAAGCGCCTTGTAGGCGTAGGGCAGGGCTTGATCCGGGTGGCCCTGGCGCAGGTGGCCTTCGGACTGCCACATCTGGTCGAGCGCGGACTTGAGGATGGCGCGGGTCTGCGGGTCGAGCAGAGTCGCTGCTTCGGCGTGGTCGTGGGTGTGGCCGTACTCGGACAGCACGTCGGTGGCGCTGCCGAACACCGGTGCACTTGTGGCATCGCTGCCGGCGCCGGCGCCGCCACCGCCACCGTGGTCATGGCCATCATCATCGGCGTGATCGGCATGCGCGTCGGCGCTGGCCGCATCGCTGGTTGGCATATCACCGGTCGGCGGTGCCTTCGCGCCACCTTCGGCTTCCTCGCCGAGGAACTGGCCGTAGCGCAGGCGCAGGATGCGCTGGTCAACGCCGATGGCATCGGAGCGCTTGATGAAGGTGTCGGCATCCAGGCTGCGACGCTGCTTGAGCAGTGCTTCGGCGTCGATGATGATCTGCCGCTGGCTGCGGAAGTAGGCCGGCATCACTTTCTTGATCGTGGCTTCCAGATCGCTTGCTTGTACCTGCTGTTCGCTGGGCAGGCGCAGAATCAGGCTGGCGCTGCGCGCGTCCTGTGGCTGTGGGTTGCGGTTGTCGCGCACGGTCAGACGCGCGACTACTTCGTCGCCAGCTTCCAGGCCCAATGCGGCCAGGTCGGCGCTGTAGGCAAAGCGGCGCGCCGTCGCCGGACCGCTGCCGCTGAGTGTCAGTTGGCGTTGCTGGAAGCTGATGTTCTCGCCGCTGCCTTTTGCGGTGGTGATATCCAGCGTCGCCGCGTTGTTCACACCGAAATCATCGCTGGCTTCAAAACGCAGCTGCCACGAGCGCTGGCGCGGTGCGGCTTGATTGAGTGTCTGCGCGGGCTCTATCACTTTGACTTGTGGCGGGCGATCAACCGTCACGTCGAGACGATAGGCGCGGCCGGCAGTTGCCATCGCCGGTGCGGTATGGATGCGATACAGGCCGGCACGCTGCAACACCTCGCTGCCGCGCCAGTAGTCGCCATCGCGCTGCAGTGCCACCCGGCGGCCATCATGGAACTGCAGCCACGCCTGCTGCGGCTGTGGCGCGAACTGCAGACGCCACTGCAGGCGGCTGCCTTGCAGGGCGCGTGCATCGAGCTTGTCGCCGGCTACTGCCGCCTGGCCGCTGTAGGGCGGGGGCGTGATCTGCAGCCAGCTGCCGCGCAGTGCGGGTGTGCTATCCGTCGCAGCGGTTTCGCTGGCGCCTCCATCCGCGGCAACCGGAGCGTTGGCTGTAGCGCTCGGCCACAGCAGTGCTGTACCCGCTATCAGCGCGGCAGCCAACAGGCACAACAGCAGTCGCTGCCAAGGCCAGCGAGGACGCAGGTCAGGCGGATTGCTTTGCAGACGCTGTTCGATATGACGGCGCTGGCGCTGCTGCAGCGGATTGAGCGTAGGTGATGCGGCGAACAGCAGATCGGCGCTGTCTTCGAAGCGCGGATGGTCGTTCAGGCGTGCGACCAGCCAGCGCGCATCCAAGCGTCGCGCTCGCCACATCGCGATGCCGGAAACCGCCAGCAAGGCAAGCGTTCCGGCGATATAGCCGGCATCGAAGTCGAGCACACGCGCTGCCAGCAAGCCGATAGCCAGAGCCAAGGGCAGGCCGCCGAACAGCGCAATCAGCAGGGTGCGGCGACGCGCGGCGCGCAGCAGGGTACGTGCGTTCATGCCAGGCCCCGTCGGCGCGGTGCACTGGCCAGCCAGCGCTCAAGCAGGAACAGCAGAGCGATTGCCAACAGCAACCAATGGCTCAGCTCGGTTGCAGGCTGTGGATACGGCGTAGCGCCGATTCCCGGCTGCATCGTCGCTGCAGGCGCGCGCCGTGGCGTGGGCGCAGCCTGCAGCACGGCGCGCAGGTCGTTCGGGAAATCCGCGTCAAGCAACACCGGTAGGCTTGCCGGCTGCAGCGGTGCTGCCCAGCGCAGCCATTGGCCTTGTGGTGTGCCGATCTGCTCGATGACCAGCACACCGTTGGCATCGCGCCATAGCGGCGTGCGTTGCGCATTGGCGGGCACTGGTGTGCGCGCATCTACCAGCAGGCGGCCGCCACCTTGCAGCCATGCGCTTGTATCGGCCGGTAGCGGTTTGGCCGACAGCCAGACGTGCAGCTTTCCGTCATTGCTGAAGGCGGCGCTGTCGTCTGCCGTCTGTGGTTTGGTTCCACGCCATGCACTGGCAACCGCATTGAGATAGCGCAAGCCTGGCTTGCCGGCTTCGTCGTGACGGATCTGCAGCTCCGGCGGCGCGAGGGCGGTTGGCTCGTCCGCAGCAGCGGTTTGATCCAACACCTGCCAGCGCACCGCGCGCGACAGCTGCGGACGCTGTGCGTCCAGTCCATCCAGTACCGACGGGACAACCACGGTGAGCGCGGCATCGGTTGGCAGCGCGGCATCCAGCTCACGCAGCAGGCTGGATACCGGCTGCGGGCCTTGCGGCGCTGCGCTTTTGTCGATGCGCGGCAAGCCCGGTGCCAGCCATAGCCATTGCGCATCGGCATTGCCCACAGCGCGTTGGGCAGTGGCCAGATCAACACCGGGCAGCACCGCGACGCGCTGCTGCGTATCAGGCACACCCATCAGTGCCGGCCGTGCCAACAGCACCGCCAGCAGGGCAAGCAGCAGCAGGCGCAGCAGTAGCAACGGCCATTCGTCGAAGCGGATGCGTCGGCGCGGGCGCGGCTGGGCCGAGAGCCAGCGCAGCGCGGCGAAATCGATGATGCGTTGCTCGCTGCGGCGGGCGAGGTGGATCAGCAGCGGAAGCAATAGTGCTGCCAATGCAAGGAAACCGGCTGGGAACAGCCACAGAAGGCTCATGCACCGCTCCCGGCACGGCGCCCGAACAGGCGCTGCAGTGGCGCGTCGATGGCTTCATCGAGATAGGCGGTGTCATGGCGGATGCCGGCAGCCTGCAGCCGTGCATCCAGCGTGCGCTGTGCGTCCTTGAAGCGGGCGAGGTATTCGCCGCGCACCGTTGCGCCATCGCTGAGCAGCTCATCGCCGGTTTCCGGGTCGCGGAAGCGGTGTCCATCGCGAAACGGAAAGTCGCGCTCTTCAACGGTCAGCAGCTGCAGGTGCACCACATCACGTCCGGCCTTGGCCAGGCGCTCGGCCAGTTCGACGCCCGCCGCATCGAAGCCGTCGCCGATCATCACCACCAGATCATTGCTGGCGATGCGTTCCCACAGCGGCGATAGCCGCTGCTGCGGTGGCCATTGCCCCTTGGCCTGCAGCGCATGCAATTGCAGATGCAGACGGTCGCGCTGACGTAGTCCATTGCCAGCAGGCAACAGCTGCACGCCATCGCCGCCTAGTGCGATCAGGCCGAAAGCATCGCCCTGCTGCATTGCCAGTTCGGCGAGGCAGGCGACCAGTGCTTTGGCGGCATCCAGGCGCTGCCAGTCAGGACGCGCCTGATCTGCTTGAGCCATCGAGGCGCTGGCGTCGAGCAGCAGCCATACCGTGATCGGGCTTTCGCGTTCGGACTCGCGCACGAAGAAGCGGTCCGAGCGGGCGTACAGCTTCCAATCGATCTGGCGCAGTTCATCGCCCGGTTCGTAGGCGCGGTACTGCGCGAACTCGAGCCCGGCACCACGGCTACGGCTGGCGTGCGCGCCGATGCCACGGCTGCCACTGGCCCGTTGCGGCCACAACCGCAGGTTGCGCAGGCGACTGCGCACGTCGGCGGGTATCAGCGGTGGCGTTGGCGCGCTCATGATCTTCGAACGTTGCGAATCAAGCTGGGAACGGCACCGCACGCAGCAGCGCGGCGATCACGTGATCGGCACTCTTGTGCTCGGCCTCTGCGGCGAACGACAGCAGCAGACGATGACGCATCACCGGTGCCGCCAATGCCTGCACATCCTCGCGGGTGGCGGCAAAGCGGCCCTGCAGCAATGCGCGCGCCTTTGCCGCCAGTACCAGCGACTGGCCGGCACGCGGACCGGCGCCCCATTTGATCCAGTTGTTCACTTCGGCAGGTGCGCCGTCGCCAGGGCGGCTGGCGCGGACCAGGCGGGTGATCCAGCTGAGCAGGTCAGGGCTGATATGCACTTCGCGTACCGCAGCCTGCAAGGCCTTTACTGCTTCGGCATCCATCACCTTGGGCACGACGCCGCTATGGCTGCCGGTGGTCTGGGCGAGGATGTCGCGCTCTTCGGTTTCGCTCGGGTAATCGACGCGGACATGCAGCAGGAAGCGGTCGAGCTGGGCTTCCGGCAGCGGATAGGTGCCGGCCTGCTCGATCGGGTTCTGCGTGGCCAGCACGAAGAACGGCGAGGGTAGGGCGTAGGTGGTACCGGCGTAGCTGACGGTGCGCTCCTGCATCGCTTCCAGCAGCGCGGCCTGGGTCTTGGGCGGGGTGCGGTTGAGTTCGTCGGCCAGTAGCAGGTTGGTGAAAATCGGCCCTTGCTGGAAGCGGAACGCGCGCTTGCCGGTGCCGTGGTCTTCTTCCAGCAGTTCGGTGCCGAGGATGTCGCTGGGCATCAGGTCGGGGGTGAACTGCACGCGCCGGAACTGCAGCTCCAGCGCTTGGCCGAGCGAGCGCACCAGCAGGGTCTTGCCGAGGCCGGGTGCGCCTTCGAGCAGGCAGTGGCCGCCGGCCAACAGGCCGATCAGCAGTTGTTCGACAACCTCGTGCTGGCCGACCACGGCCTGTGCGAGCGCGCTGCGCAGCTCGTTCAAGCGCGGCAGCAATGGGTCCAGATCGGGGGTGGTCATGCGGTCACCTGTGGGGTCAATGCGTCAGTGCGTACATCACGATGTTCACGCCGAATTTGGTGTTGTCTTCGGCCAGGAAGCGTTTGTTGCGCCAGTCGTAGTCCCATTCGCAACCGTAGTCCTTGTTGCTGTAGAGCACGCCCAGGCGGCCATCGATCTCGATGCCCTTGAGGTAGTCGTGGACCAGGTCATCTCCCCAGCCGTTGAGTTCGAAACCGGTGGCAGGCGGACCTTCGGGGAATTTGAAGAAGCTGTTGTAGACGGCGTGGTTGTTGGGCAGCTTCTTCATTGCGGTGGCGCCGAAGATGCTTCGCATCTGTGCCTCGAAGGAGGTGGCGAACAGGCCGTCGATGTCGTGGTTGCAGTCGTCGACGAAGACGAAGCCACCGTTGCGCACGTAGCGCTCGAAGTTGCGGCGCTCTTCCGGATTGAACTCGACCAGCTTGTGGCCGGCCAGGTAGCAGAACGGCGCGGCCAGCATCTTCGGGTCGGACAGGGCGATGACGTGTTCCTTGGGGTCCACGCGCAGTGTCGTGTAGTCGACCAGCGAGGTGATCAGGTTGGACGGCATGCGCGCATCCACGTCCCAATCACCGGAGTCGTAGCGCAGGCGGGTGAACCAGAAGTCGTAGCGGCTTGCCTGTGCCCGCGCCATGCCCGGCAAGGCAGCCGCCACCGCGCCGCCCAGCAGCAGGTGAAGGAATTGCGCTCGCGTCAGACGGGGTGAGGACAAGGGCGAAAATCTCAAGATGCTGAAAGCCCCTCTCCCGCACGCGGGAGAGGGGTTGGGGTGAGGGCGCTCTTAAAGCACGTAGAGCAAAAGGCTGTAAAAGCTCCCCTCATCCGCCCTTCGGGCACCTTCTCCCGCAAGCGGGAGAAGGGATAAAGCAACTGCAACTGCTAAAAGCCAAAGCCAAAGCCAAAAGCCAGAGCTAAAAGCCAGAGCTAAAAGCCAAAGCTAAAAGCCAAAGCTAAAAGCCAAAGCTAAAAGCCAAAGCTAAAAGCCAAAGCTAAAAGTAGTTACACCGCATCCGACAACGACGTAAACGTAAAGTCACGCAGCTTCATCGGCGGGATCATCATCACGAAGCTGGATTCATCACCGGCCACGCGCACCGGTTTGCCCAGCTCGTCGATGTTGTTGAGCATGATCACCGGCGATTCGTTGAAGCGGAAATTCTTCACCGGGTGCTTGATCTGCCCGTTCTCGATGTAGAAGGTGCCGTCACGGGTCAGGCCGGTCAGCAACACGGTCTGCGGGTCGACCATGCGGATGTACCAGGTGCGGGTGACCAGGATGCCCTTCTCGGTGCCACGCACCAGCTCGGCGATCGATTTGGTGCCACCACCCATCAACAGGTTGCCGGCACTGGCCTTGGCGGTCTTGCCCTGCTTCTGCGCCCAATAGCGCGAGTAATCCAGGTTGGCGATCTTGCCGTCTTCGATGATGGCGATGCGCTCGCGCGGCAGGCCCTCGCCATCCCACGGCAGCACCGCCGCGTCCGGGTGCCAAGGGTCGGCGAACAGATTGACCTTGCTGTCGTAGACCTGTTCACCCAGCTTGTTGCCGCCACCCTTTTTGGACAGGAAGCTGCGGCCTTCATCGGCCGAACGTGCACTGAAGAAATTCATCATGAAGCTGATCAGACCGGCCGCTGCTGCTGGCTCCAGGATCACCGTGTACTTGCCCGGCTCCAGCGCCTTGGCTTCAGCCGATTCGGTGGCCTTGCGCTTGGCGATCTCGATGTCCTGGTCGGCCTTGAAGTCGGCAGCGTTGGCGAGATTGCGGCCCACCCAGCCCGAGCCGCGACCGTCTTCGGTACGCACGGTGCAGGTGTAATTGAAGTTGGTGGTCTTCTGGTAGCCGAAGTTGCCATTGCTGTTGGCGATGGCGACGAAGCCGTTGCCGTCTTCCAGGAAGCCGGCAGCGATCAGGCCGTTGCCGCGGCAGGGGGTGATGGAGTCAGCAGCCACCTGGGCGCGGAATTCCGGGGTGATTGCCGCAGTCGATTCGCTGAAGGTCGGGCTCGAGCGGTACTGCTGCTTGCCGATGGCCGGCATGAACTCCGGATTCTCCGGCGCCAGCTTGGCAAGATCCTCCGCGCGGCGAACCACGCGCTCCAGTGAAGCGTCGTCGAACTCGTTGATCGAAGCGGTGCCAACACGCTTGCCGAAAGCGACCTGCACGGCCAACTCGGCATTGCTGACGATGCCGCTGGTGGAGACGTTGTTCAGCGCGAAACGGATGTTGCCGTCGACCGAGCCGGCCAGCGTGGCAGTGCATTCATCGGCCTTGGACAGCGCGATGACCTTGTCCAGGATGGCCTTGGCTTCCTGTTCGGTGAAGATGATCATGGTTCAAAAGCTCCTTGACGATCAGCCGAGGCTGCGCGCGGTATTGATGACGTTGATGCCGTCGAAACGGGCGGTGGACGAGCCGTGCGACACGGCCGAGACCTGGCCCGGCTGGCCCTTGCCGTCGAAGAACGAACCGCCCAGGCGGTAGTCGCGGTCGTCGGCGATGGCGCTGCAGGCGTTCCAGAATTCCGGCGTGCGGATCTGGTAGGCCACGTCCTCGAGCATGCGGGTGATCTGGCCGTTCTTGATTTCATAGAACAGCTGGCCGCCGAACTGCGCGTTGTAACGCTGCTGGTCGATGGAGAACGAACCGTCGCCGATGATGTAGATGCCGTTCTCGACGTTCTTGATCATGTCGGCCACCGACAACGGGGTCTTGCCCGGTGCCAGCGACACGTTGGCCATGCGCTGGAACTGCACGCTGGACCAGGAATCGGCATAGCAGCAACCATCGGACTCGGTCTTGCCGAGGATATGCGCCTGATCGCGGATGGTCTGGTAGTCGACCAGCTTGCCGTCGCTGATCAGCGGCCAGCGCTTGGTCTTCACGCCTTCGTCGTCGTAGGCAACGGCACCGAGCGAACCCGGCTGGGTCTTGTCGGCGAAGATGTTGACCTTGTCGCTGCCGTACTGGAAGCGCTGCTCGCGCTTGTCCAGGGTGGCAAAGCTGGTGCCGGCGTAGTTGGCTTCGTAGCCGAGCACGCGGTCCAGCTCCAGCGGGTGACCGACGGCTTCGTGGATGGTCAGCCAGGTGTGCGACGGATCGAGGATCAGATCGTACTTGCCCGGCTTCACCGACGGTGCCTTCAGCTTTTCCTGGGTTTGCTTGGCGGCGGCGATGGCGTCTTCGCGCATGTCATACGACTGGCCGTAAACAGTGACGCCATTGGGCAGCACGGTCTTGCCGGAGGCATCGCCATCCAGGTATTCGTAGCCCAGGCCCATCGGCGAGGACAGGCCGGCGCGGGTGCGGAACTTGCCGCTGGCCTTGTCGATGGCGGTGACCGTCATCGGTGCCCAGATGCGGTGCACGTCCTGGTCGATGTAGGAGCCATCGGTGGAAGCGAAGTACTTCTGCTCGTTGACCAGGAACAGCATCGAATTGACGAAGCTGGCACCGGCACCGAGGGCTGCGGCGTTCACGCCCAGCAGCAGATCGGCCTTGTCCTTGATCGGCACTTCCATCGCGTTCTTCTTGATCGGCGTACGCCAGCTGACCTCGCCGTAGCCCGGCGCCTTGGCGAACTGCACCGGTGCGGTCTGCACCTTGGCATTGGCCTTGGCGATGGCGGCGGCCTGCTGCGCGGCCTTGACCACACCGGCCGGGCTCAGGTCATTGGTGGCGGCAAAGCCCCAGGCACCGTTGACGATCACGCGGATGCCGGTGCCGGTGGACTCGGTATTCACCACGTTCTGGACCTTGTCCTCACGGGTAATGACAAACTGGCGCAGGTAACGGCCGATGCGCACATCGCAGTACGTGGCGCCTGCGGCACGTGCGGCATTGAGCGCGTCATCGGCGAGGCGCTTCTTGATGGCCGGATCGAGCGCGGTCAACAGTTGTTCGGCGGCGATGGCCTTGCCGAAGAAGGACGGCACCATCAGGCCGCCAGCGGTAAGCCCGGTAAGGGCTAGGAAGTCACGTCTCTGCAAGGCTGCTCTCCACGGGGCAAGGCCCGCGAGGCGGGCGCTACGGCAACAAACGACGGTGGCTTCGCGGTGATCTGCGAACTGTTCGATTTTTGCGGTCAGGTGTTTGCAGCGGTAGTGACTTTAGGCATGGGAGAGCGATTTATTTGGGTTTTCTGCGAACGGCGCCCCCTCCCCAGCCTTCCTCTTCGCTATGCGAAAGGGAGGGAGCAGTCCGTGCAATTGCAGAACTGTTGACGGCCTTCGCTTGCGCCCCCTCCCTTTCGCGCAGCGAAGGGGAGGGCTGGGGAGGGGTAGGCTGCTGCTCTGCTCTGCTCTGCTCTGCTCCGGCTCCGGCTCTGGCTTTTGCTCTTGCAGTTGCCTTGGCTGTGGTAGTTGCTTCGGCTTTGGCTGTTGCTTCGGCTTTGGCTTTGGCTTTGGCTCAGGCTCTTGATGCTGCTGTTGCTGTTGAAAGCCCCTCTCCCGCCTGCGGGAGAGGGGTTGGGGTGAGGGCAGCTCTACGCCTTACCCCAACGACCGCGCCGTATTGATGATGTTCACCCCATCAAAGCGCGTAGTAGCCGAGCCATGCGACACCGCCGACACCTGGCCAGGCTGACCCTTGCCGTCAAAGAACGAACCGCCCATACGGAAATCGCGCTCATCGCAGATCGCGCTGCAGGCATTCCAGAATTCCGGCGTACGGATCTGATAAGCGGCATCCTCGACCATCCCGGCAATCTCGCCGTTCTTGATCTGGTAGCAGAGCTGCCCACCAAACTGCGCGTTGTATCGCTGCTGGTCGATTGAATACGAACCACGGCCATGGATGTAGATGCCGTTTTCCACGTTCTTGACCATCTGCGCCGGGGTCAGCGGCGTCTTGCCCGGTGCCAGCGACACATTGGCCATGCGCTGGAACTGCACGCTCTTCCACGAATCGGCATAGCTGCAACCGTGCGAGGCGTTCTCACCGAGGATATGCACCTCATCGCGGGTCGCCTGGTAATTGACCAGGATGCCGTCCTTGACCAGATCCCACTGCTTGGTCTTCACCCCTTCATCGTCGTAACCCACCGCGCCCAGGCTGTAAGGCACGGTCTTGTCGGCAGTGAAGTTGACGATGTCGCTGCCCCAACGGAAGCCGGCCTCGCGCTTGTCCAGCGTGGCGAAGCTGGTGCCGGCGTAGTTGGCTTCGTAGCCGAGCACACGGTCCAGCTCCAGCGGATGGCCGACGTTCTCGTGGATGGTCAGGAACAGGTTGGACGGGTCCAGCACCAGGTCGTATTTGCCCGGCTTCACCGACGGCGCGGTGAGCTTGGCGCGCGCCTGCTTGGCGGCGGCGATGGCATCTTCCACCGGGTCATAGGAATGACCGTAGGCCACCACGCCACCCGGCAGCTGATGCTTGTCGGCGGCATTGCCGTCGAGGAACTCCCAGCCCATGCCGGCCGGTGCCGACAGCCCGGCGCGGGTGCGGAACTTGCCGCTGGCCTTGTCGATGGCGGTGGCGGTGAACGGCAGCCAGATACGGTGCACGTCCTGGTCGATCCACGAACCATCGCTGGAGGCGAAGTACTTCTGCTCGTTGACCAGGAACAGCTGCGAGTTGATGAAGTTGGCACCGGCATTGATCGCCGCCGCATTGATCGACAGCAGCAGATCAACCTTTTCCTTGACCGGTACCGCCATCGCGTTCTGGCGGATCGGGGTCTTCCACTGCACCTCGCCCACGCCCGGCGTGGGTGCCAGCTGTACCGGCTTGGTCTGCACCTTGGCGTTGGCACGGGCAATGGCCAGCGCCTGCGCCACGGCGCTGGCAACTCCTTGCGCGGTGGACTGGTTGCTGGCAGCAAAGCCCCAGGCGCCATTGACGATCACGCGGATGCCAACGCCAGCCGACTCGCTGTTGGTGACGTTCTGCACCTTGTCTTCGCGGGTGACGATCGCCTGGTTGAGGTAGCGGCCGATGCGCACATCGCAGTAACTGGCGCCGCCCTGCTTAGCCAGCGCCAGCACGGTGTCGGCCAGCAGCTTCTTCTTGGCCACATCGGCCGGGGCCAACAACTCTTCGGCAGCGATCAGCTGGGCATTGGGCAGCATGAAGCCGGCGAGGCCGAGGCCGGAGAGCGAAAGAAACTGACGGCGTTGCATGACGGGCGGAACTCCAGAGCCAGCGATGCAGTGCATCGCACAAGACCCTCGAATCTGGTCGGCGGGAGGGTAAATGCACAAGTGACCATGGTCATGCATGGCCATAAACAGCCAGTGCGGCACAATCTGCAACGCATCCCACAGGCCCCAGAACGATGACCAGCAAGCCGTACTCCGAATCCTGCGAGCGCAACAGCGCGCCCATCCTGCAGGTGCTGCAGCAGCACCTGGGCGAGGCGCGCAATGTGCTGGAGATCGGCAGCGGCACCGGCCAGCATGCCGTGCACTTCGCCGCGGCGATGCCATGGCTGCGTTGGCAGGCCAGCGATCATCGCGACAACCTGCCCGGAATACGCCAGTGGCTGGACGAGGCCGCATTGCCGAACGCCCCCGCGCCGCTGGAACTACAGGCGGTGATCGGCGAAGGCCTGCAGCCTGTGCCGGCCATGCCGGTGGATGACGGCGTGGCCGGCTTCGATGCGGTATTCAGCGCCAACACCCTGCACATCATGGGCTGGGAAGAAGTACAGGCGCTGTTCGCCGGGCTGCCAGCGTTGATGGCGCCCGATGCGCTGTTCATCGCCTACGGGCCATTCAACTACGACGGCGCCTTCACCAGCGACAGCAACCGTAACTTCGATGGCTGGCTGAAGGCGCGTGATCAGCGCTCGGGTATCCGCGATTTCGAGGCGGTCGACGGCTTGGCCCGCGCGCAGCAGCTGGTGCTGTGTGAGGACGTGGCGATGCCGGCCAACAACCGTTGCCTGGTATGGCGGCGGATGCGCGTTTGAAGCTGGGCGGGCTAGGATGCGAAGACTTCAGGCAAGGGGCGGGGCGTGATGCAGGGACGTAAGTGGTTGGTGGCGATGGTGCTGGGGCTTGCACCGCTGGCGTGTGCGCAAGCGCAGCCGTTGGATGCACGGGCAGCGGCGATGCAGGTGCAGGCGAGCTATCCGGGCATGATCGAGCTGGAGGTGGATGCCAGCGACATCCAGCGCCGTATCCAGCGCGTGCACCAGCGCATTCCGGTATCGACCGGCCAGCTGACGCTTTGGTATCCGCAGTGGATCCCCGGCAACCATGCGCCTACCGGCCCGATCAACCAGATGGCCGGGCTGGTCATCCGTGGTAATGGTCAGGTGCTGCAGTGGACGCGCGACTCTGGCGATATGTACGCGTTCAAGCTGCAGGTGCCCGAGGGTGTCAGCACGCTCGATATCGAGTTCCAGTACCTGTCGCCGACTGCCAGCGATCAGGGCCGGGTAGCGATGACGCCGAGCATGCTCGACCTGCAATGGCACCGGGTGCTGTTGTACCCAGCTGGTTATGACGCACGCGGCATCCAGGTAAAACCCAGCCTGCGCCTGCCCGAAGGCTGGCAGAGCGGCACGGCATTGGATGTTGCACAGCGCAGCGGCGGCAATGAGCAGTACGCACCGGTGTCGCTGATGACCTTGATCGACTCACCGGTATTCGCCGGCCAGTACTTCAAGCGTTTCGCACTGGATGATGCGTCGAAGCAACCGGTGTGGCTGGACGTGGTCGGCGAGAACCCGCAGGGCCTGCAGGCCGATGCCAAGGTGCTGGACGCGCACCGCGCGCTGGTGCGCGAGGCCGACGCGGTGTTCGGTTCGCGCCCTTACACGCGCTACAACTTCCTGCTGGCGGTATCGGACGTTTTCAGCGGCATCGGCCTTGAGCACGCGCAGAGCAGCGAAAACGGCATGCACGACGGTTATCTGCGTGGCGAGCGACCCTTCCTCGACAATGATCTGCTGCCGCACGAGTACGCACACGCTTGGGTAGGCAAGGCCTGGCGCCCGCGCCCGACCTGGGTGCCGCATTACAACGCGCCGATGCACAACGACGAGTTGTGGATGTACGAAGGCCAGACCCAGTACTGGGCGGTGGTATTGGCAGCGCGCTCGGGGCTGTGGAAGCCGGACTACGCGATGGCGATGCTGGCCCAGTTGCAGGCCAACTACGCCACCCAACCCGGTCGCCAGTGGCGCGATCTGCACGACACCGTGCACCAGGGCATCCTCGACTTCAATTCCAAGCCGCAGGCCTGGGCCGACTGGCAGCGTGCGTTCGAGTTCTACAACGAGAGCACCTTGCTGTGGCTGGGCGTGGATGCACGCCTGCGCAGCCTGTCGAAGGGCAAGGTCACGCTGGATGACTTTGCCAAGCGCTTCCATCAAGGCGGCAAGCAAGGCGAGATCCGCCTGTATGACCGTGCTGATGTGATGCAGGGGCTGGAAGCGGTGCAGCCTGGCAACTGGGATGCCTTCATCGGTAGCCGTCTGGATGCACGCGATGGCAAGGCGCCGGATGGTCTGGCGGCGGCGGGCTGGGAGCTGTACTTCGATGACCAGCCGAATCTGGTGGTTGCCGATGGCGAGGCCGATGGTGCTACCGATCTGCAGTATTCCTTGGGCATCAAGATCGGCAGTGATGGTGTGTTGCAGGCCGTGGGTTGGGATAGCCCTGCGTTCAAGGCCGGCTTGGCCAAGGACGTGACGGTTGTTGCGGTGAACGGCTTGGCTTACAGCGGTGGGCGGATCAAGCAGGCGCTGATGGATGGCAAGCAGAACGGCACGCCGATCGAGTTGATCGTGCGGCAGGCGGACAGCTTCCGCACCGTGCGTATCGATTACCGCGAAGGTTTGCGGTATCCGCACCTGCGGAGGATTGCAGGGACGGCGGATCTGTTGACGCGGATTTTGGCGGCCAAGCGGTAACGGGCCGCCTCCTTCTCCCGCTGGGAGAAGGTGCCCCAACGGGGCGGATGAGGGTAAGAGCGAAGCCTTGTGAAAAAGTATCGCGCGGGCTTCGCCCCAACCCTCACCCCAACCCCTCTCCCGTAGGAGAGGGGCTTCAAGCGAAAGCAACAGCCTCAGTATTCAATCCGATACCCAACCCCAAACGTCCTTCCCTGCGCCGGCACGCTCGACAGCTTGCCGTAGGTCGCTTCCGCCTGCTGCCCATACACCGTCTTGTAGTCGCGGTCCGCAAGGTTGTAGACCCCAACACTGAAGCGCCCACCAGCCAGCGGCAATTCACCAATCAGATCGAACACCGCATAGCCACGGATCTTCGCCGCCGGCGTCGCGCGGATGCTCGGGCTGACTGCAGCCACCTGCGCATCACGCCACGCATCATCAGTGCCACCGACCGCTTGGCCCTGCAAGCGCAGCAGACTATCGTTGGCAAAGCGCCACTGACCATGCACACCTGCCTTCAACGGCGATACACGAAACGCATTGAGCTCGCGCCACTGGCCGGCCGCATCACGGTACTGACCGCGGGTGCTGGCAACGCTCGCACCCAGCTCCAGCTGCGCGGTAGGCGTGTAGCGCAGGTTGGCTTCCACGCCGTACACGCGTTCGTCGGTATCGGCCACCGACACGCTGTAGTTGCGGTTGAACTGCACGGTCTTGTCCGAGCGGTTGTAGAACGCGGTCACTGCACTCTGCAGCTGCGCATTGTTCAAGCGCCAGCCCAGCTCGTAGTTGTCGACCTTGATCGGGCCGATGTTGCGGCTGTCGATGACGAAGTTGGCCGGCACGTCACGCAGCATGCGCTGCGTATCGGGCAGGCTGAAACCCTGCGAGAAGTTGGCGAACAGCTGCTGCGCTTCACTGAACTTGTAGACCACGCCGGCATTGAACAGCGTCTGCGAATGGCGCACGCGGCCACCGGCCAGCTGCTTCGGCTGATAACCAGCCACCGCATCGGCAGTGATCGCCTCGGTGTAGGGCAGTGAGTCGTCCACGTTGTTGCGCAGGATCTGGTGGCGCACGCCGGCCTGCACACTGAAGCGTTCGCTCAGCGCATGGTCGGCCTGCAGGAACAGACCAGTGGTGTCCACGCGCACATCCGGGCCCATCGCGTATTGCGCGGTCGGCACATAGTTCAGGCCGTTGCTGGCGATAAAGCGGTTGATGTCGTACATCTGCCCGCGCTGGCTGTCTTCTTCGCGCTCGTGGTCCACGCCGTAGGACAGCTGCAGGCTGCGCCCTCCGATATCGAAGCCCTTGTGCAGGGCGCTGCGCAGGCCCCAGACGTCGATGTCGGTGTTGGATTGCATGGCCACATAGGCATAGCCACCGGGCAGCGCCGGATGCACCAGCGTCGATACCGACGGGAACCAGCGGCCCTGCTCATTGCGGTAATAGGCTTCAACGCTCAGCTCGTGGCCGCCGAGTACATCGCGGTTGCGGTACTGCGCATTGACGCCCTGGTGGCGGGTGCGTGGCTGAGCGTTCAACTGCAGGCCATCGACGGCGTTGTGGCTGGGCTGGTAGGCGGGGTTGAACAGCACCGCCAGACGGGGGCCGTAGTCCGGGCCGTAATCGCTGTCCTGCTGGTCGTCATACCAACGCACACCCACGTTGAGCTGCTGGGCCGGCGCAAGCGCCCACTCGAGGCGCGCGTTGAGTTCCTTGGTCTCGGTGTCCTGACGATCGGTCTGGGCGATCTCCGGGCCGATGCGGCGGCCATGCGCGTCCAGTGATGCACCCTGGCGGCCATAGGCGATACCAAAGGCACCGCTGAAGCTGTCACCGCGCACGGTCATGGTCTGCGCGGCGTTCCAGGCCAGGTTGTCACCGGACACATCCGAGGGCGTGCGCAGGCCGAGCTGGCTGGCCAGCTGCACCGGCGCATCGCCCGGCTGCAGGGTGATGATGTTGATGATGCCGCCGCTGGCACCGGCGCCATACAGCGCGGTGGCGCCGGAGATCACCTCGATGCGTTCGATCATCGTCGGCGAGATGCTGTTGAGCTGGCGCGAGCCATCGCGTGCACCGGTCAGTGGCACGCCATCGATCATTACCTGCACGCTGCGGCCACGCATGGTCATGCCGTAGTTGCTGGTGGTGCCACTGGCCGGCGCCAGCGACGGCACCAGCTGGCCGAGGATGTCGGCAGTGCTACGGCCGGCTGCGGTCTGCTGGGCGATCTGCTCGCGCTCGATGGCGTACACGGTGCCGGCGATCTCGGCCACGCTGCGCGCGCCGCGCACGGCGGTTACGCTGACTGCATCCAGCTGGCGGGTGCCGCTGGTGGTGTTGGTTTGTGCTGCCAGCTGGCCACTGATGGCCAGGCTCAGCAGGGCGAGCGGAAGCGTTGCTGCGGTATGCCGCATGGTGTCCTCGGAACGTATCAGGGAGAAGAAGGGGAGGGCGCGAAGCGGCGCAGCAGCGGTCGGCACAACAGCAGCCCAAGCGCGGAGACAATCGCCAGCGCCACGTAATAAGCGGGGTAACCCAGGCCCTTGGCGAGGAAGCCGGACAGGGCGCCACCGATGAAAAACACCAGCAGCTCGAAGCACACCAACAAGGTGAAATCGGTGCCGGCCTGCTCGCGCGAGCTGAGCCGCATGAACAAGGCATACAAGCTGGTCATCGCCACGTAGCGCAGGGCCAGCAGCGCAACGACAAGCACGCCCAAGCCAAGCTGCGAGCTGACCAACGCACCGCTGTAGAGCAGCGCCGCCAACAACAGGTACAGCGCCGTGCGCCACCAGCCGGAATGCAGCAACAGTTGTTCGGCACTGCGCCGTTTGAGCAGCCAGGCCGCGCCGATGGCGGCCAGCATGCCAACGCCGGCACCGCCCACCGAGATCAGCAGGCCGATCTCGGTCAGGCTCCACTTCTGGTCGACCAGCAGCGGATTGATCATCGCCATCGCCGGCGCTTCCACCAGCCGGTACAACACGATCAACAGCAGCGCCCAGCGCAGCTCGGGCCGACGCAGTGCCCGCAGCACGCTTGGCCGTTGCGCGGTTGCCGGACGTGCGCCTTCGTTGATCTGCTGCACGGCCAGCAGGGTGAGCGCACTCATCGCCGCCAAGCTGAGCAGGGCCACGGTCCAGCCGCGGGTTTCGTACAGCCACAGCACGCCTGCGCCGCCGACCATGCTGCCTAGCGCCACGCCCACGCTCTGCGCCATGCTGCCCAGGCGGTGCTCGGCCGGTGCCAGCGCTTCCACCGTATAGCCATCGATGGCGATGTCCTGGGTGGCGGCGATGGTGGAGATCCACATGCCGACCAGCACGAACACGGTCAGGCCATGGTCCAGTCCGGTGAAGGCCAATACCAGAATGCCGACCAGCAACAACAACTGGGTCAGCCACAACCAGCTGCGGCGACGGCCCAGGGCAGGCAGGTGCCAGCGGTCCACCAGCGGCGCCCACAGAAATTTGAATGCCCACGGCAGGTACAGCAGCGACAACATGCCGATCCAGCGCAGGTCCACGCCCTGGCTGCGCAGGATGGCCGGCACCGCCACGTTGTAGAAATACAGCGGCAGCGCATGCGCCATGTACAGCGCCACGATCACGCCCAGGCCGAAACGGGAGGCGGCGTCGCGCTCAGTACGCATCGGCCTGCTCCAGTTGCTGCCCAATCCAGCGCATGCCGTCGGCATCGTCGCTGGTGACGTAATAGGGCACGCCCCAGGCTGCATGCAGGGCCGGCGTGTCCAGCCGCTGCAGCTCGGCGGTGCTGCTGGCAATGCGCACCAGCCCCTTGCAGTAAACGCGGAAAGCGGGCTTGTGCTGCTTGTACCAGAGCGCCTGGATTGCGCGGTAATCGTCACTGAAGCTGGCGCCGGGCACGGTGCTGGCGATGAAATAGAACGGCGTTGCGGCCACGATCAGTGCTTCCACGCGCTGCAGCCAGTGGCGGATCTCGTCTGCGCTGACTTCATCGTGGAAGACGGCGCGGACCACAGCCGCCTGCTTGATCGTCAAACCCATTGCCGCTGACCTTCACTGAATACGGGGGAGAGGCATCCATACGCCGCCTCTCAAATAAGAATAGTTATCAATACCATTGAAAGTTTAGGCGCAGCGAAGGAAAATTTAGGCAGGACCACATTCCGGGATGCCCTGCATGCAGGTTTTCACCTGCGCCGAACTGATGACCGCAGCAAACGCGCTGGGCGGGCAGGTTGATTTCAATGCCGGCATGGCCGACGCCACGCCGGTGCTGGCCGGCTGGCAGCAGGTGCATGCGCTGGACGATGGCGTGTCGCTCTACCTGAGCCGCAGCCGCGACATGGTGGGGGGCTGCAGCCACAACCGTCTGGCGCCGGGCATCACCGCCGGTTTCCTGGTGGATGGCGAGGCCGACGTTGCCATCGGCAGGCATCGCTTGCGGCTGGAAGGCAACCATCGGCGTATGCCGACGATGTTGGTCCACCTGCGTGAGGAAGACAGCTTCCAGCGTCATTGGCAGGCTGGGCGACAGGAAGGCAAGGTCAGCCTGCACCTCAGCGATGACTGGTTGCAGCGGCAGTTGCAGGCCGATTCCCGTGGCAGTGCCCGATTGGCACGCGTTTGTAATGGCCATGCCGACAACCATGCATGGCGGCCGCCGGCGCTGTTGTTGCAGCGGGCGACGCAACTGCTGGAGAACAAGACCGGTTCGCTGCCATTGCTGCGCCGCCTGCAGCAGGAAAGCTTTGCCCTGGAACTGGCTGCGGACGTGCTGCAGACACTGGCCAGCGAAGGCAGCGAAAAGCCTTTGGGCTCACACCTGCAGCGCTGCGTCACCCGCCTGCACCAGTGGCTGCAAAGTGGAGAGGTCGACACACTGAGCATCGCGCAGATGGCACGCCAGCTCGGCACCAATGCGGTGGACCTGCAGCGTGGCTTCCAGCATTGCCATGGCCAAAGCATCGCCAACTATCAGCGCGAGCTGCGGCTGGAGCGCGCCCGCCAGGCACTGCTGCGCCAGCGCGTTCCCGTGGATGTAGCCGCCACCATCGCCGGCTACGCACACACCAGCAGCTTCAGCGCCGCGTTCAAGCGCCAGTACGGCACATCACCCTCGCAGCTGAAGTAGCCAACACAGTGCTGTAGACGCTGCAGCGGTTGCGGCGGTTGTGGAGGTTGTGGAGGTTGTGGGAGCGGCGTAAGCCGCGAAGCCACCAAGCCCAAACGCCTGCACGGTGCGTGCATCCAACGATGCCTGCTGGCACCGAATGAATTCATCAGCAAACGCGCAGAGCTTGATCATCGCACCGAACGTTCCGATAGACAGCTCGTGGCATAAAGCCGCCACACCGCGCGACGCAGCAGTTGCATGCTGCATGCAGAGATCACACCGACTTCGTGCACGTCTTGTAGCCGACCACGATGCCAATTCATACCGATGAATTGGATAGTCGAAGACCTCATTGCATGACCATCAGCGCGGAAACGCACGCCTGTTCACCCGAAAATTTTCACCTCGTATTTGCATAGATGACTGCGAACACCACGCATTGGTCCATCAAATTCAACGGCATTCCTTGAGCTTGCTGAATTCAAGCAACAACGCTGCTCATTCAAGCACCTTCACAGTTCATTTATCTGTGCAAACGTCAGCTGAAAGCGCATCACGCTGCTCTGCAAAAACGTAGCTATATTCGAGATCCCCCAAACGTAGGAGGAAGTGGAATGTTCATGACCAAGCAGAAAATGGTGATGGCGCGTACGCTCGGCGTGGCAGTCGTCGTCATGAGCCTGGCGTCCTGTGCAACCTATAAAGAAGAGTTCGCAGGGATCAACTCACGCCTCGACCAACTCGACACGAGGGTGCAGGGCGCAGCACAGAGCGCCGAGTCCGCCAATCAGTCCGCACAGCAGGCCAACCAACGGCTGGATCAAATTGAAGGTCGCGTCCAGCAACTCGAAAGGGCACCACGTCGCACACCACGCGGCTGATCGCTCCGTTCGATTCACGATGAATATCTGAATTCAGGATCCGGTGGCCTTTACCGGCCACTGGCTTCCTCTCCCTCAGTCAGTCTTCATTGCAAGGAACCGTCCCATCCGTACGCACACCTACCCTGCAATCCTCGCCGCCTTTGGCATGCTGGCGTTCGCAAGCGTCGGCGTAGCCAGCGCCCAAGACGCCGCCGTGCAACAAACGGCAAGTGCCGTCGATCAGCTCCCGCCAGATCAAAAGGTGTCGGACACGGTGATTGAACTTGCCGGCTGGGTTGTCGCAAGCAAGGACAACCAAGGCTATCCATTCGCGATCATGGACAAGGCCGCTGCACAGATCCTTGTGTTCAGTGGCGACGGCCGACTGCGCGGCGCCACACCGGGACTGTTTGGCTCGGCAACCGGCGATCACGTCGCTCCAGGCGTTGCCGGCCTCGCGCTGCGCGAGATTCCGGGCCGCGACCGCACCACACCTGCTGGTCGTTTCATCGGCGGCTTCGGCCCCTCGCTCGATGCGGGCCGTGTGCTGTGGGTGGACTACGATTCCGCAGTCTCGATCCATCCCACCGCTACCGGCGTGCCAGCCGAGCGACGCGCAGAGCGCCTCGCATCACCAACGCCGGACGACAACCGCGTCACCCATGGCTGCATCAACATCGCACCGGACTTCTACGAGCAGATCGTCAGCCCGACATTTGAGCGCGGTGGCCTGTTCTACATCCTGCCGGACAAGGACAGCCTGGAAGCGACCTTCCCGGAGTTCGCGAAGAGTCGCGCCGCCGACAAAGGCAGCGAAGGCAAACACGCCGGGCGCTGAAGAAGGTGCCCTGCCTGCGCATCCGCATCAGCAGCGAGAGGCTCCTTCTTTTGTAGGAGCTGCGTAAGCCGCGAAGCAAGCGACACCAACCGACCTACCAATGCAACCGAATCAATCCACAGTCCTATCAACAAAACCGCGCGTATATGGCAACACCTCCAAACTACGCCGATCCACCTGCGCCAACACTTCACCGTAACCAAACGCAGGCTCCCAACCCAATGCCTGCCGGATAGCGGAATTGTCGTAAACCCGGTCAATGACCGAAGGCAGCGGCCAACCACGCCGCTCATGCTCGGCAACCAACTCCGGGCAACGCAGACGCAGCACGTCAACAGCATCGCGCCCCAACTGCTCAAGGTCTTCGCGCTGAAATGGCGTAGATCCGCTGACGACAAACCTGCTGAACGAACCAGCCGGCAGAGCCAACGCCGCCACATGCGCATCAGCAACATCGCGGACATCAATGCCGCGATGCAGGCGCAGCACCGACATCTGATCTGCAGGCTGCGGGAAGCAACGCGACATGCGGATGACGCTACGTGTCAGCCCAGCGCCGGACCACTCGGCCAGAATCTGCTCGGCTTCCAGCTTGGTGCGGTGATACACAGTCTTGGGCTGCGGCGTCACGGATTCATCGATCCAGGTACAACCCTGCTCGGCGACAGCATCGCCATACAGTGCGGTGGTACTGGTGTAGACCACCTGCCTCACACCTGCCTGCTGCGCAGCTTCCAGCAACTGCTGCACACCCGCCACATTGACCCGCTCGAACTCACGATCAGATACCAGGCCGACGTGCGGCGCATGGTACGAGGCGGTGTGGAATACCACATCCACGCCCTGCAATGCCGAGTGCAGCAATCGGCTATCGGTGAAGTCGCCAATAAGCGAGGAGCAGGAGAAAGGGGAGCGGTCGAGGCCAACGGCCTCATGGTTTGCGGCAATCGCGTTGTAGATTGCGCGGCCAATCCGGCCTGAACTACCGGTGATAAGAGCTTTCACGGAAAGTACGTCTGGCGCCCGGGATCTGCCGGGATGGAGGCATGGTAAATCCGTTGCTGCATCTAACGCTACCTGAGAGCGGACGACCTCAACGGTAGGATTAGCTGGATTCATCAAAGGTACGCGCCGACGTGCCGTTTGCCAAGTTGCGCTCCCGGTGGAAGAACGAACGATTTCGTGTCGAAGATCGAGGACAAGATTGGCGGTGTGGCGCAACGATTCGATAGACGCTTAAGCTATGACGGCCTGTAGTTGACTGTCGAGGCTATGATCATTGAAGACCTTCTATTCGGATCGACCTTGAGAAAGAGTTGTGAGAATCATGGGCACGCTGGTGCGGCCGAGAGCAGATTCCCGAACTGACCTTCGGAATCAGGGGTTGAGACAGGAAGGCTTGGTCTCGACCAACTGGGACGAACTTCGTTGCGCAGTCATCCCGCACCGCTCTATCTCAGTCAGTCTCTGCTTCTCCCGCTTTCGCAAACATTTCCAAACTATGGTTGTATCAAAAGTGAGGGTAGGGAAGGCATCGACAGGATCAGCCAAGAATTTATTGGCGCAATTCATGCCCCAAGAAAAAAGCCAGAACTAGGGTCAAAGAACCAAGGATGGCAGCAATCTTCCACGCGACAGTAGATATCGCCATGGCGCCGGCAATCTCCCGATCTTTCATTTTCTCCATGTGTACCTTGGCCTTTTTGGCTTCGTTGCACTGATGTCTGGCAGCGGAAAGAAGATCTGCCAGATGGCTGAAGCTCCCTGCCATGTCGTGTTGATAGATTGTGGAAGAAAGCGGAACAAGTTTGAGCTGGTTCAATCTCAGTGCCTCGAAAGATCGCCCGACAGCCCGTGGTAGAGCTCCTGCAGAGGGAGCATGCCAGCGGAACAAGATCCCAAACCGGCGATAAAAATGATTCCTCCGGTCACGCTCCTTCACTGTAAGGGCGTCGCTTTGGGCGACGCGGATTGGTTCAACTCGACCATCCTGTCCGGCCGCTTTACACCATTCGATAACGAGGTTCTGAACGATGCCGCCGATCCTTAAACCACGTGCGGGTTCGTCGAGGATCATCGATCCTCCTGTTACCTTGAAACGGTTGTATTCGGAGTTTCCGGTGATGTCGTAGTTGCCACCAAATGATCCAAGAAAAGCACCCGAAGAACGATAGCGCCGCAGCGGTCCCGAAATCGCGTATACAGGGGCACGGAGCTTGCCGCCACCGAGGCTACCATCGCGCCAAGTCTCCGACTCCATTACGACTAGGATCAAATGAGGATCAAATTCGTCGTCCTCATTTGGAATGTGATAGAGGCGGTGCGTGGTTTCTTTGAAGGTCTGTGTAGTCATCTGTTCGCTGAGGCCTTTTGAACTGCACGCAATGGGCTAACTGTAGTTAGGGGGGGATTTCACGTCGAGAGAAGCTCAATTTTTGAGCTGATCTCCGCCCAAGCTTAAATTGATTTCTGTTCATGCCAGCCACAACCGGCTTGGTCGTATTGCCGGAGCGGATGGGCTGCTCAATTGGGAAGTCGGGGAAAAGCGGGGTGCTCAATAGGGGAAATTGGCTCGGGTGACCGGGGCCAACTTCGCTCAGTTTCTATCTGACTGCCTTTAATATGACTCTGCATCCCGTTTTCCTCCAGCAGTAAATTGTATGTGGATCGGCAAGAGCTGTTCTGCGCACTAGCCGCTCTGGTCGGCAGGTTGCCTCCCGCAAAACGTGCATCCGAAGTCCAGTTGGATCAGCTCAGTACGCCCGCTGGTGTCTGTCATATTTCAGTTTGTTAGTGTGATCAAGCGATCCTAGGATTTGGTGGTACCAAGGGGCAGCCCAACAAGCGGTGCATGGCACATTAGTCGTATAGCGGATCCTTCGGATCCAAACCATCGGATGGTTAGAGTTAAATTGCTCAATCATATGGCTGTTGCAGTACTACTGTTGACGGCAAACAATGTTCTGGCGCGAGACCACCCAGTCTGCTTATGCAAAAAAAGCGCCCCTTCTGGCAGAAATCCAGAAGCTGCTTCCCGACCACGTGATCGGTGAAACCGCGGATGTGGAGCCGCAACCGGTGGAGAAGCTCCCCCAGTTTCCGCGCGGTATCTGGATGCGCTCCGGCAGCAGCCTGACCTGCGTCGTGGTTGTCCTGGACGAAACCGGCAAGCCGCAGGACGCCATCGTTTCCTATCCGTCCTGATTGGCCCTGACCGACCAGGAGAAGGAGATGATTCTTGCCGTTCAATGGACGCCGGCACAGCTTGGCGGGCAAGCGCGGCCCTCGCAGTTGTCCATGGACTTCGAGGTCCGCTGACGCGAGCTCAGTCGACAGCGACCTGCAGCTTCAACGTGGACGTTGAAGCTCTGACCGCGCAATGCAACCCATAGGTTGCATTGCGCATAAGCAACCTATCAGTTGCCTTCTCAGGCCGCCTGCACGATATGCAGCGCTTTCGGGTTGCGCCACGTCGCAAGCAGCGCGGCTTCGCGGGCCTTGGCTTCGTGCAGGTGCGCTTCCTTGACGTGGCCATAGCCGCGGATGTGCTCGGGGATGCTGGCGATGTCCACCGCCAATGCCAGTCGACGCGCATCCAGGCCGCTGATCAGTTCCTGCAAGGTCTTCTCGTAGTCACTGATCAACTGACGCTCGCCACGGCGTTCCTCGGTGTAACCGAACACGTCGAAGCGGCCGCCGCGCAGGCCCTTGAACTTGGCCAGCAGGCCGAAGGCCTTGAACATCCACGGGCCGTATTCCTTCTTCTGCAGCTGGCCCTGTTCGTCGCGCTTGGCGAACAGCGGCGGTGCCAGGTGGAAACGTACCTGGTAGTCGCCTTCGAACTTCTCTGCGACACGCTTGGCGAAGTCACCGCTGGTGTAGAGGCGGGCGACTTCGTATTCGTCCTTGTAGGCCATCAGCTTGAAGAAGTAGCGTGCGGCGGCTTCGCTCAATGCGGTGCTGCCCGGGATCGCTTGTTGCTCGGCCTTGCGCACGGCATCGATCAGCGTGCGGTAGCGGTTGGCGTAAGCGGCGTCCTGGTAATCGGTGAGGAAGCTGCTGCGGCGGGCGATCAACTCGTCCAGCGAGCGCGACAGGTGTACGTCGTCCAGCGATGCGAACGCGGCT
This sequence comes from Stenotrophomonas sp. STEN020, assembly GCF_056760195.1. Taxonomy (NCBI): domain Bacteria; kingdom Pseudomonadati; phylum Pseudomonadota; class Gammaproteobacteria; order Lysobacterales; family Lysobacteraceae; genus Stenotrophomonas; species Stenotrophomonas sp. STEN020. The sequence continues at coordinate 14,478 of NZ_JBRREI010000041.1, read as the reverse complement.
TCGCCACTGGTCTGGCTGGCGGCGGGCAGGCCGCGGATATCCGGCTCGTTGCCCGGGTTGCGCGGTGCCGACGGTGCGCCGGCCTCGTTGCCTTCCCATTCGCCCGGCGGCAGTTCGCGCAGGGCGGCCGGCTTGCGCTCGGCATCGGTCGGCGCGTTGCGCACCAGACCGGCGGCCTGCTGCACGGCCTGCGGATCGATTGCGGCCAGACGGCCCCAGGCGAAGGCGGTCTGATTCATGGTCACGGCGGCGCCGTTGAGCTCCACCGCGCGCATCAGCGATTCCAGCGACAGCGGCACCAGGCCCTGCTGCCAGGCGAAGCCGAGGATGAACAGGTTGGAGGCAATCGCATCGCCGAGCAGGGCGGTGGCCAGCTGGGTGGCGTCGAGCAGGATCGGGTCGCGACCGCCCAGTGCCAGCTTCACCCCGGCAATGATGTCGGCGGCCGGGAACTGCATGTCCGGGTGGGTGGTGAAGGTGCCGGGCATCGCTTCGTAGGTGTTCAACACCACCTGCGAGCGCTCGCCGCGCACCTTGGACAGCGCCCAGTAGTCGTTGACCACCACCATGTCGCAGCCCAGCACCAGGTCGGCTTCACCGGCGGCGATGCGCACGGCGTGGATGTCGGCCGGTGTATTGGCGATGCGGATATGGGTGGTGACTGCGCCGCCCTTCTGCGCCAGACCGGTCTGGTCGAGCACGCTGGCACCCTTGCCTTCGAGATGACCGGCCATGCCGAGCAGTGCGCCGATGGTCACCACGCCGGTGCCGCCGACGCCGGTGATCAGGATGTTCCAGGGCTGCGAGAAATTGGTGCGGAAGGTTGGTGCCGGCAGGTTGTCGAGCAGGCTGGCCGAACCACTCTTGCTGCCCTTGCGCAGCTGGCCGCCGTGCACGGTGACGAAGCTCGGGCAGAAGCCGGTGGTGCAGGTGAAATCCTTGTTGCAGTTGGACTGGTCGATGTCGCGCTTGCGCCCGAACTCGGTTTCCTTCGGCAGCACCGACACGCAGAAGCTCTTCTCGCCGCAGTCACCGCAGCCTTCGCAGACCAGCGAGTTGATCATGGTGCGCTTGGCCGGGTCGACAATCTTGCCGCGCTTGCGGCGACGGCGCTTCTCGGTGGCGCAGGTCTGTTCGTAGATCAGGATGCTGGTGCCCTTCACCGTGCGCAGCTGCTGCTGCACGGCGTCGAGCTCGGCGCGGTCGTGGAACTCCACATCGCTGGGGAACTCGTGACGGCGCGACTTCCACTTCTGGATGTCGTCGGACAGCAGCACGATGGTGTGCACGCCTTCCGAACGCATCTGGTGGGCGATCTGCGGCACGGTCAGGGTGCCGTCCACCGGCTGGCCGCCGGTCATCGCCACCGCATCGTTGTAGAGGATCTTGTAGGTTATGTTGACGCCAGCGGCGATGGCCTGGCGGATCGCCAGCGAGCCGCTGTGGAAATAGGTGCCGTCGCCGAGGTTCTGGAACACGTGCTCGGTGTCGGTGAACGCGGCTTGGCCGGCCCAGGTGACACCTTCGCCACCCATGTGGGTGAAGGTGTCGGTGTCGCGGTCCATCCACGTTACCATGTAGTGGCAGCCGATGCCGGCCAGCGCACGCGAGCCTTCCGGCACCTTGGTGGAAGTGTTGTGCGGGCAGCCGGAGCAGTAATGCGGCACGCGCGGGAACTGCGCGCGTGGCAAGGCCATCTCAGCTTCCTTGACGTCCATCCAGCGCAGGCGTTCTTCAATCGACTCGGTGTTGAAGAAGCGCTGGATGCGGCGGCCGATCACGCCGGCAATCGTCGCCGGGGTCAGTTCGCCGGTGGACGGCAGGATCCACTCGCCCTGCTCGTCGTACTTGCCGACGATGGAGGGACGCGCGCCCCAGTTGGCCGGCCAGTTGTAGAAGTATTCCTTCATCTGCCGCTCGATGAAGGCCTTTTTCTCCTCCACCACGACGATGTCTTGCAGGCCGCGGGAAAATTCACCGATGCCCTGCGGCTCCAGCGGCCAGGTCATGCCGACCTTGTACACACGGATGCCGATGTCGGCGCAGGCCTTTTCGTCCAGGCCCAGGTATTCCAGCGCCTGTAGCACGTCCAGGTAGCTCTTGCCGGTGGTGACGATGCCCAGCCGCGCCTGCGGCGAATCCATCACCACCTTGTCGATGCCGTTGGCGCGGGCAAAGGCCTGCGCCGCCTTCACCGCATAACGGTGCAGGCGCATTTCCTGCTCCATCGGCGGGTCCGGCCAACGGATGTTGAGGCCGGCGGCCGGCATCTCGAAATCTTCTGGCAGGATGATCTGGCGGGCGAACGGGTTGACGTCCACCGAGGCCGAGGACTCCACCGTTTCTGCAATCGTCTTGAAGCCGATCCAGCGGCCGGTGTAGCGGCTCATCGCCCAGCCGACCAGGCCCATGTCGAGGATGTCCTGCACGCCGGCCGGGTTCAGCACCGGCATCATCGCGCTGACGAATTCTTCCTCGCTGCCGTGGGGAAGGGTGGAGCTGCGGCAGGCATGGTCGTCGGCGGCCAGCGCCAGCACGCCGCCATGCTTGGAGGCACCGGCGGCATTGGCGTGCTTGAACACGTCACCGCAGCGGTCCACGCCCGGGCCCTTGCCGTACCACATGCCATACACACCATCGACATTGGCGCCGGGGAACAGGTTGGTCTGCTGCGTGCCCCAGACCATGGTCGCGCCCAGGTCCTCGTTGAGGCCGGGCACGAACTTCACCTTGGCCGCTTCCAGGTGCTTGCGCGCGCGCCACAGCTCCAGGTCGAAGCCGCCCAACGGCGAGCCGCGGTAGCCGCTGACGAAGCCGCCGGTATTCAACCCGGCCGCGGCGTCGCGCTGCTGCTGCATCAAGGGCAGGCGTACCAAGGCTTGCACGCCACTCAGGTAGATGCGGCCATCGGTGCGTGTGTATTTGTGTTCCAGGGTGTAATCGGAATCACGCACGCCGATCAGCGGATCGTTGGCGGAGGCAGGCGAGGTAAGTTCGGCGGTACTGGTCATGGCTGGCCCATTGCGGAAACGGCTGGCAGGTGTCGACCGGCGGACCGGCGGCAGCCGCGGATTGTAGCAGCGGGGCTTTCATCACCCTGTAACCATGTCGCGCGTAGCGCCCGGAGCGGTTAGGATCGGAGCCGGGTGGGGGATAACTGTTTGATGGGGATTGCAGTCATGGGGGTTACAAAGCGCATGGTCGCTGGCGCACTGCTGCTGGCCGGCCTGTTTGTTGCAAACGTGCAGGCGCAGAGCCTGCCGAAGATCAACGAGTTCTATTTCGACGACGATGTCGCGGCCAAGCCGATCCATGCCGTGCCGCCTGAACAGGCAGATGCAGTGGATCAGCTGATGAAGCTGCGCGAGCGCGGCCGCAAGGGCGTGGAAGCAACCGCGCAGCTGGCCAGCATCGCCTACCGCGATGGACGTACCGAGCTGGGCGGCAAGCTGTACGAGGAGGCCATGGCCTCCGTTGCGGACACCTCCGTGCAGGCCCGCAGCCTGCGTTGGAACCACGGCTGGGATCTGTACCGTCGGGGCGCTGCGCAGGAAGCGCTGGACTACTGGACCAAGGCGGCCGAGGGTACCCGCGGCAATCCGTCGTGGCTGCCGCAAACGCTGGCGCTGGTGTTGTGGAGCCTGGACCGTAAGGACGAAGCCGTGGCCTGGTACGCGGCAGCGGTGCGCACCGAGCCGGGGCAATGGACCGAAACCACGGCCTATCCACAGCTGTTGCCGGCATGGAGTGATGCCGAGCGTACGCAGCTGGCCCAGGTACAGCAGGCGTGGGTGGCCAATCCGCCGGCATGGCCATAAGGCTGAAGTCGTAACGCGGCACCCGTAAGCGGCATCCGCATCCGTGCTGATGCTGCAACAGGAGGTTTTGAGTCGGCGCTGATTCCCCCTGCGGGGCAGCCCGGCGCATGCTCGCATCATGGCATTCGACGCTTTCGCACTGATCCTGACCATGCTCGCGTTGGGCATGGTCTTCGCACGCTTCCGGGTATTCCCGGACAACGCCGCTGACGTGCTCAACAAGGTGGTGCTGTACATCTGCCTGCCGGCAGCGGTGCTTACCTATGTACCGCGCCTGCAGCTGGATGCCTCGTTGATTGGCATCATGCTCACGCCGTGGCTGTTGATGCTGCTGACCCTGGCCTTGGTAAGCCTGGCCACACGCCTGTTCGGTTTCGAGCGGCAGGTGCATGCGGTGCTGCTGCTATGCGTGGCGCTGTGCAACTCCAGCTTCATCGGCTACCCGATGGTGCGCGCGCTGTTGGGTGACCATGCTCTGCCGTATGCGGTGGTCTACGACCAGTTCGGCACCTTCGTGATGCTGTCCACCTTCGGGCTGTACGTGCTGGCGCGCTACAGCGGCGATACCCCGCCCAGCACCGGCCAGATCCTGCTGCGCATTGCCCGGTTCCCACCGCTGTGGGCGCTGATCTTCGCCCTGCTGGTGATGCCGGCATCACCACCGACGTGGATTGCGGGGGCGCTGAAGAATGTGGCCGACGCGATGCTGCCACTGGTGATGCTGGCGGTGGGTCTTACGATCCAACTGCGGCTGTCGCGCGCTGAACTGGCGCCGTTGGGCGTGGGCCTGCTGCTCAAGCTGTTGGTGCTACCGGCCGCAGCTTTGCCGCTGTCCTGGGCGTTTGGCTTGCTGGGCGAGATGCTGCGGGTCAATGTACTGGAGAGCGCAATGCCGACCATGATCACTGCCGCCGCCCTGGCCATTTCCCACCGGCTGGCGCCACGCTTGGCAGCCGCGATGGTGGGTTATGGCATTGTGCTGTCGTTGATCACCTTGCCGGCCTGGGTCTGGGTGCTTGAGCGGCTGGTTTGAGTCAGTATGTAAGCTTGGATGCTCCACAACGAGGAAAGCAGGATGCGTAAACCCTGGTTGATGTTTACTGGCTTGGCCTTGATGGCGGCAACGGCTGGCGCGATTGCGCAACCGGCGAAAGCTGAAACCACGCCGGAGCAGATGCTCGCGCAGATCGAAGCGAGCAACACCGCACGGTTGCAGCTTGGGCGAGAGCTCGCCGCAAGCGGTCAGCCACGCAAGCTGTATGCGGCGTGGCTGCTGGCGCCGATGAGCCTGGATCTGGCGCGTGGGAAAACCAGCTACTCGCCGGAAGCCGATACCTGGTTGATGCGCGCGATACGTACCGGCAGCGAGGATCCGGTGATCGCGGCGGCTGCGGTTACCCGCTGCATCCGGGTGGACGAGTGCGATGTGGAACAGGCCCGCGTCACGCTCGCGACCGCAGATGCGGAAGATGCTGGAAGCCAGCTGCTGTTGATGCGCTTGGCCGAGCACCGCAAGGATCCGATCGAGGCGGAGCGCGCCTGGCGGCGTGTGGCAAAAGCATCGCGCTACCGCGACCCCGCAGCAACTTTGATCGGCGTCATGGATGTGGCCACGCGCGACTATCCCTGGCCGCTGACCGATGCCGCGCAGGCAGCTGAGTGGCAGCGCCACAACAGCGGCAGCTATCTTGAACAGGAGCGCACCGTCACCTTGTTCAGCATCGCTGCGGTGCATTCTCCAGCTGATTTGAAGCAGATGATGGAGACTTGCCCAAAGACCGTGCCTGACGCGGCAAAGCGGGAACAATGCCGACATTTGTTCAATGTAGTGGCGAACAGCAGCTCGCTTTTGCTCGCCGGCTATGGGGCTTCGCGCATGGCGGAGCTGGAGCAAGGGCCTGCGCAGGTACCGTGGTTGGCACGCAAGCGCGAGCTGCAATGGATCATCACGGAAGCCACAGCCATCTTGGCTGACGAAACCAGCAAGGTCACCAAGGTAAGCCCTGCCGAATACACGCGCTGGCTTGCAGAGCAGGGCGAGCTGCCAGCCATGCGACGCTTGCTTGCAGCCTGTGGTGTGCCGGTGACGCCGCCTGCTGATTGGCAGCCAGTTGTTCCGGCGGCGTGACCATAGGGACCCGGATCGGGCATTGGTATCAACCACAGGCAGGGCATGTATGTCACATGGCTCCGAATCAGGTCACACCGAAACGGTGAGCTGTGTGGGCTCCGTCGAGGAGGGCGTCATCTTCATCAAAGTCGTTGGAATGCCTCAGGGATATCCGGTCGAGTTTGACCTGACGCAGGCGCGCGCCTTTGCGGAACAGTTGCAGAAGGCAATCAACGAAGTTGAGTCGGGTTGGGTTGGCGGGAACTGACGTCGGCATAGATGGTCCCTGCTCACTGCCGCAGCACACCATCCGACCTTATGCGGGCGTTCAATATCCGTTTGTAGGCCTTCCGCTCCGGCTTGTCCCGCGAAGTCATTTGTCGGCTTGTTGGGCGAGCGCGGTGGATCTAAGATCAGCCCGTACCAAGGGGGTAGCCCGCCATGCGGTGCGCTGCGAAAAGGGAGATGCGGAATCAAGGTTCCGGCTATTGTCTGGTTGGTCTTGCGGCCACCATAGGGGAGTCATGAAGATCTATGTCATGGGTGCCGCGCTAGCGGTATCGCTATCTGGATGCGTTACCCCAAACTACGCTGCACCCTCTGGCTCCGTCGCAAAGCTGACGGTTGCTACAAATACCCTGGAAACATGGAATCAACAGGTCCGGCTACATAGCCAGCCCGATTGTGCCGGCTACCCAGGGAAGTTGATTGATATTCTTCAGTCGAAACGCATAGGCATCAGCACCGGCACTTCAACAACTACAAATATCCCTGCTGATTCAAGCATCACAGTTTCGGTATTGGCTAGCGTGCCGCGCGATGATTCATTTCTCAGCATGTTCTTTAAAGGGGGTGAGCGGGTTGCCTCTGAGAACAGATACTGTGAAGCGTTCGTAACCTTCCGGCCAGAGGCTGGAAAGGAATATCGCGCATCCTACAAAATAGACGGTTCTCCTTGCTCACTGGAGGTCATGGAAATCAGGGATGGGCAAGGAATTCTGGTCACCAACGCCCGTCCCAATAGCAGGTGCTCCATTGCCGCAAAAAAAGTAAGCAATCAGCTATGGACTAACTGACGCAGCTAAGGTCAACAAATTTTCAAGGACATTGCCGTCAGTCATGGGCATTGGATGGCTGTGCCTTCCTCATGAGATGTGAACGTGCCCGCCTCTCGATTTCAGATATCAACAACAAGCTCACCTTGCCGAAAGGAACATTGAACCAAAGGGTGCGCTGGCGCTATCCGTGCTACAGCAGCGTTAGAGCCTCCGGGCGATTTTAATCCGCTGGCACGGTGCGCTCGCGCGCCTAGTCGCGCAGCGATTGCACCTGCTCGGCCATCAGTACTGACAGTGGTCGTGTGTTGCGGATCTCGGCCATCAACAGCTCGGTGTCCAGCGGCTTCTGTTCGGCGTGGGCGGCATATAGGCCGGCGACCACCGCCTGTTCGATCTCGGCACCGGAGAAGCCATCGCTGGCAGCAGCAAGGGCGGGCAGGGCGAACAGATCCGGCTGCAGCTGGCGACGCAGCAGGAGTCGGCGACAGCTGCATGAACAAATCCTCCAGTGTCGACCTGAAATTTCTATCTATCCGGAAGTGCTCTCATCAAAAATGCACCATCGGCGTAGATGACGTCACATCCAGTCGCTACGCACTCTTCCGTCATCTCGTCCTTGGATGTAATCCTTCGAACAGATTCAATCGAAGAAAATTTTCCACCTATCAGCTCCGGGACAGTCACGCCTTCGCCGAATGTGACAGGAGCGGAGGTCTCGAAAAAGCCTTCCACCCGATAATAGCCCGGGATCGAAAAGCTGCGTGCAATGTCGGGAGAATTTCCGACCATGATCGCTGAGACCAGGTCCGCTACGTCAGCAGCTTCTTTGTTGGCATATAGAAACGTCGAACCCTTTGCGGGGGAATACAGAACAACATCAATGTTTTTGCCTAGGAAAAGGTCCGACTGCGCAAAAAGTTGCAAGGGGGAAATCCGGCAGGCCCCATTGATGGCAGTGATCTTGTTCTGGCAAGCATCTTGCGGTGGGATGGAACAAGGGCCTGCGCAGCCCAGTAGTGAAAACATTGGAGTGATTAGTGTTGCAAACCTAAGGGATGACTTTGGCATTTCGAATGACTCCAATGCGTTCGATATCCAGAGGGTCTGTCTTTCCCCTGTTCAAAATAAATCTACCTTTGATAACAACCCTTGCATCAAGATTCCTCTGCCGGAGGCTGGATGCTGTCTCGTCCCCGTAGATGACCATGGATGAGACGGATTCACCATCCTCCATCGCTTCCTTTGTCGGGAAAACAAGGGTGGCGCCATTTGTGGTGCGAGCCCACGCAAAGAACTCGACATCTCGCCCGTCAAATTTTTCGGGATGTGCCACCAGGTAAATGTAAGAAATCGCACATGTCTGCTCAGTCCGGGAGTTTCCGCGATATTTGCATGCATCAAAATCTGGCGGCCCACCACATCCTGCGGCTTGGGCCAAAGCCAGACAAACCAGCGTTGCATGTCCAATCTTCACTGCAGCACCTCAGAAAGTAGTTCGCTGGTCAGGGCTTCGCGCCATCGGGTACCGGCGATAGATCCCCGGGTGCGCTGGCGCTTACCCAAGCTACATCAGCAGCTGAGCTTTCAAGCTACTTCAATCCGCCGGCACGGTGCGTTCGCGCGCCCAGTCGCGCAGCGACTGCACCTGCTCGGCCATCAGTACTGACAGTGGTCGTGTGTTGCGGATTTCGGCCATCAACAGCTCGGTGTCCAGCGGTTTCTGCTCGGCATGGGCGGCGTACAGGCCGGCGACCACTGCCTGCTCGATCTCGGCGCCGGAGAAGCCATCGCTGGCTGCCGCCAAGGCGGGCAGGGCGAACAGGTCCGGCAGCAGCTGGCGGCGCTGCAGATGCAGATGCAGCAGTTCGACGCGGGTGTCGGGTGAGGGCAGGTCGACGAAGAAGATTTCGTCGAAGCGGCCCTTGCGCAACAGTTCGGCCGGCAGCTCCTGCACCTGGTTGGCGGTGGCGACGATGAACACCGGCGCCTTGCGTTCGGCCATCCAGGTCAGCAGGTAGCCGAGCACGCGGCGCGATACGCCGCCGTCCTCACCACCGCTGGCCAGGCCCTTCTCCACCTCGTCTATCCACAGCACGCAGGGTGCCAGCTGCTCGGCCGAGGCCAGCGCGTCGCGCAGGTTCTTCTCGGTCTCGCCGTGGTACTTGTTGTACAGGGTGCCGAAGTCCAGCCTCAGCAGTGGCACGCCGAAGCCGGCGGCGGTGGCCTTGGCCAGCATCGACTTGCCGCAGCCCTGCACGCCGAGCAGCAGCATGCCCTTGGGCGGGTCCAGCCCGGGCGGGGCATTGCCGGAGACAAACACCGCGCGGCGCTGCTCGATCCAACGCTTGAGCCGGCGCGCGCCGGCCACGTCGCTGAAACGAGCCGAGTCGTATTCGTAATGCAGGTGGCCGCTGCGGTTGAGCAGTTCGAACTTGAGCTTGGCCAGCTGTGGCAGGTCATCGGCCTGCAGCGCCCCATCGGCGAAAATAAGCTGGCGGGCGATGCGGCGTGCGTCGGTCATGCTCAGCCCGCGCAGGTTGCGCAGGATCTGCTGCACTGCCTCCTGGTCCACCTCGACCCGGCGCCCACCATTCTCCTGGGCATAGCTGGCCGCTTCCTCGCGCAGCATCTTCAGCAGCGCATTGGCATCGGGCAGGCGCGGGTTGAAGCGTGTCGCCAGCGCTTCCAGCTCGGCCGGCAGCTCGACCTTGGCGCCGACCAGCACCACCACGTGCGGCTGGCTGTGGCGGCGCTGGATGATGTCGCGCAGCAGACGCTGGTGGCTGGCATAGCCAAGGTAGGGATGAAAATCGAGCAGCAGGTAGATGCCGCGCTGGTCGGCCTCCTGGATCATGCGCAGGGCGGCGCTGGCATCGGGTGGGCCGACCGCCTCGTCCTCGCGGTCCATGTCGATGCGGCGCAGGCCCTCGGTGATCGACCAGCGGTACAGCGAGCGCCACACATGCATCAAGGCCTCGCGGAACAGACCCACGATACGGGTCTCATCCTGCGTTTCGATGACGATCAGCGGCGTATTGGCGCGGATCAGTGCGGTCAGGTCCTGCAGCTCGCTCATGGTGGTTCCAATGCCGGGGGCGACACGATAGCAAAGCCGCAGGCCTTGTCGGGGGGCGTCCTCACCGGATGACTACCTTTGCCAACGCGGGCCGGTGTACGCTGCTGGCAAGTCCCGCGAAAACGAGGCGTGCATGAAGACGATTCTGGTAGCCGGCTCCAAAGGCGGTGTCGGCAAGACCACCATCGCTACCCATCTGGCCGCACACTCGGCCTTGTCCGGCCAGGCAACGGTGATTGCCGATGCCGACCCGCAGGGCTCCAGCACCCGTTGGGCGCAACGCCGTTCCATCCTGGACAGCGCGGTGCTGCCGGTGGATGTGCACCGCAAGAAGAACTGGGAAAAGCTCATCCCCGACGGCGCCGAGCAGGTCATCATCGATGCCCCGGCCGGTGCCTATGGCGAGGACCTGGAACGCTTCATCGACATCGCCGATGCGGTGGTGGTGCCGGTGCTGCCCTCGGCGCTGGATATCGAGGCCATCGTTGGCTTCCTCAACAGCCTGTCCAAGATCAAGCGCATCCATTCGCGGGCGGTGCCTGTAGGGCTGGTGCTCAACCGTACCAAGCCGTGGACGCAGACCTCGCAACAGGCCAGGCAGATGCTGGCCGATTGGCCGTATGAGGTTGTCACGCAACTGCGCGACAGTCAGAGTTATGTGGTGATGGTCGGGCTTGGGCGCAGCCTGTTCGATTATCACTCTGCACAGGTACGCGAGCACCAGCAAGACTGGGAGCCGCTGCTCAAGTGGTTGAACAAGGTCTGATCAGGAGTACTAACCGACCATGCGTGAATTGATCCTGCTGCGACATGCCCATGCCGAACCGGCGGCCAATGGCCAAGCCGATCTCGACCGGCCCCTCTCACCGCATGGCTTGGCCGAGGCCGAGGCGGCCGGCCGTTGGTTACAGGAACACAAATTGGTACCGGACCGCGTGCTGTGCTCGCCCGCGCGACGTACCCGCGAGACCCTGGAAGCGGTGCTGGAGCGCACCGGCTACGTCGAACAGCGTCTGGAAGAGCGGATCTACGATGCCGTGCCCGGCACCCTGGCGGCCCTGCTGGACGAGCATAAGGAAGTCGAGCGCCTGCTGGTGGTTGGCCACAACCCCGGACTGGAGCAGTTGGTTGCGCTGATGCACAGCGGCCAATCCGGCGACTACCGCGGCATGCCGCCGGCCTCGGTGGCGGTGCTGTCACTGCCGATGGAGGCGGCAATAGAACCGGGCATTGCCCGGCTGACTGAATTCTGGTGGCCCTGAGCCCATGGCGGTGGCGCGGTATGGGCTGCTGCTGATTCTGTTGATGCTCGCTGGCTCGGCCCTTGCGGCCGAGCCATTGCATTTCGACACGGCACACTCCCGGTTTGGTTTTGAAATACGTACCCGCTTCGGGCAGAAGGTGGAGGGTGTCTTTCCGCGTTTCGAAGGTTGGATCACGGTGCTGCCCGATGGCCGTCACCAGGTGCGGCTGCGCATGTTCACCGAGTATGTGGAGATCCCGGAGCGGCCGCGCTACACCGGCTGGATCCGCGGCGAGGACTTTTTTGACGCGGCACGCTACCCGGTGGTGGAGTTCGACTCCGATCCCTATGACCCGCGATTGACCGAAACCGGCGGCGATGTGCAGGGGCGCTTGTCGATCCGTGGCATCAGCCGGCCCGAAGTGATGCGTCTGGCAAAACCTGAATGCGCGCGGCCCGGCTATGATTGCGACCTCGTCAGCCGCGGCACCATCCTGCGCGGCCGATATGGCATGGATAGCTGGCAGATGGCCCTGAGTGATCGAGTGATATTCGTACTGCGTACACGCCTGGTGGGCGCCCCCAAAACGTGAAAGCTGTGATCCGTCTTTTGCCGGTGCTGGCGCTGCTGCTGGCCAGCGGTTGTGCCTCGCTGTCCAATCAGCAGCGCGAGCGTGCCGTTGGCATTGCCGTGGCTGCGCGTTCCACCGTGGTGGATTGTGACCAGCCCGACCGCTGTGCGCTGGATTCTCCGCTGCGCGCGCTCGGTGGCAAGGCCATCGCCGAATCCACCGCGCAGGCACCGCGGCATTACGCCACCATCGTCGACGAGGGTGAACTGTCGCTGATCGCGCGGCTGAACCTGATCCGCAGCGCCACCCGCAGCGTGGACCTGCAGACCTATATCTTCGACACCGACGACAGTGCGCGGATGGTGATCGACGAACTGCTGGCCGCGGCCCGGCGCGGAGTCAAGGTACGGGTGCTGATCGATCAGCTCTCGGCGATCTCCGATCTGCAGATGCTGGGTGCCTTGTCCGGCGCGCATGCCAATTTCGAGCTGCGTGTCTACAACCCGGCGTTCGGCAAGGCCAAACTCAACTACTTCGACTATGCCGGCAGCGTGCTGTGCTGCTTCCGCCGTTTCAATCAGCGCATGCACAACAAACTGCTGGTGATCGACGATGTGATCGGCATGGTCGGTGGCCGCAACTACCAGGACGACTATTACGACTGGGACAGCGAGTACAACTTCCGCGACCGTGACGTGGTGGTGGCCGGGCCGGAGGCGCGCGAGATGGCGGCCAACTTCCAGGCCTTCTGGGAAGCACGCCGCAGCGTGCCGGCCGAGCGGCTCAATGATGTCGGCAAGACCTTGTTGAACGAGGGCGTGCCGGCTCTGCCAGAGGCGGCATTCCGGCGTCCAGACCGCATCGCGCGGGTGGATGCTGAAGCCTCCGACCCGGACTTCATCGAGCAGGCATTTGTCGACACCGCCTTGCCGGTAAGTGCGGTCAGCTATGTCGCCGACCTGCCGCGCAAGCATCGCCGTGAACGCGAGGCGCAGCCGCTCAACGGCCAGCATGTGACCGAGCCGAAGTTGGATGCGCTGATCTCGCAGGCGAAGACCGAGGTGCTGCTGCAGACGCCCTATCTGGTGCTGTCCAAGCCCGCGCAGGAGCTGTTCAAGAACCTGCGCAAGCGCGAAACGCCGCCGCGGGTAGTCGTATCGACCAATAGTCTGGCAGCCACCGACAACCCCATCGTCTATGCGCTGTCGTACAAGTACAAACGCCGCAATCTGCGCGAACTGGGCTTCAATATCTACGAATACAAGCCGTTCCCGCTGGACGCACCGATCGACTATGCGCAGTTGTTGCCGGCGCCGTTGGGCGGTGAACCGGCCGCGGCCCCCACCCGCAACCGGGTGATTGGCGGTAGTGCGGCTGGCAGCAATGCGCGCGGCAGCGGTTCCGGGCGCCGGCTCAGCGTCGATGGCAGCGAGGTCGAGCGCGAGGTGCTGCGTACCGAAACCCGGCCCTCGTTCCTGGGTACGCGTGCGGTCAACCGGCCCTTGCCGGTTACCCGTCGCGGCGCGCGCATGGGCCTGCATGCCAAGTCGCTGGTGGTGGATCGCCGTATTGGCGTGATCGGTACCCACAATTTCGATCCGCGCAGCGAGAACTACAACACCGAAGGCGCGGTGATCATCGATGACCCGGCCTTTGCCGAGCAGTTGGCGCAGAGCATCCTGCGTGACGTGCACCCGGACAACTCCTGGGTGGTGGCACCGCGCGAAAAACCGCCGGTGCTGTCCGGCCTGAACTACAGTCTCGGCAAGGCCTCCGAGGCACTGCCGATCCTGGATTTCTGGCCCTGGCGCTACGCCACCGACTACGCCTTCAAGCCGGGACCGGACTGCCCGCAGCCGCTGCGTCGACAGGACCCGAACTTCCACAACTGCTACACCGCGGTTGGTGACTTCCCGGAAGTCGACGTCGGCCCCAAGTGGGTGCTTGTGCGCATGTTGACCGCGTTCGGTGCGGGGCTGGTCCCCATCCTCTGACTGTTTTTGTTTCCCCAAACAGGTAGCTGCAATGAGCCAAGTATTCCGCGCGCCGGTTGACCTGCAGTTGGTCAACGAACTGAGCCGCAACACGCTGATCGACCATCTCGGAATTGTCTTCACCGCTGTCGGCGATGATTGGCTGCAGGCGACGATGCCGGTGGATGCGCGTACCAAGCAGCCTTACGGTCTGCTGCATGGCGGCGCCTCGGTAGTGCTGGCCGAGACCTTGGGCAGCAGCGCCGGCAATCTCTGCGTGGATCCGAGCCAGCAGGTATGTGTCGGCCTGGAGATCAATGCCAACCATCTGCGGGCGGCGCGTAGCGGGCTGGTTACCGGTACCGCACGCGCGCTGCATGTGGGCCGCACCACCCAGGTGTGGGAGATCCGCATCGAGGATGAGGCGGGCAAGCCGGTGTGTATTTCGCGGCTGACCTTGGCGGTTGTGGCGGTTGGGTGAGAGGCTGGTGCTTGGGCTAAGAGCGTAAGAGCTCAAAAGCACCCCTCCCCACCCCCGGCCCAAAGCGGCGGGCAAGAATGGGGGATGAGAGTGGGCGCCCACCACGAGCGGTGCCAGTGAGAGTGGGGGGGGCGGGGGCGGGGGTTA
>NZ_JBRREI010000040.1:0-44207 GCF_056760195.1 Stenotrophomonas sp. STEN020 | reverse complement strand
CCCCCCCCCCCCCCCCCCCCCCCCCCCCCCCCCCCCCCCCCCCCCCCCCCCCCCCCCCCCCCCCCCCCCCCCCCCCCCCCCCCCCCCCCCCCCACCCCCCCCCCCCCCCCCACCCCCCCCCCCCCCCCCCCCCCCCCCGCTCCCACAACATCTGGCACCAACAATTGCAGCCATCGCCGCTGCCGCCGATACTCGGCGCGGTCATGAACCCGCTTTCCTCTTCCCTGTTGCAGTCCGCAACCGACATCCCGGTGATGGTCGGCTTCAGCGGCGGCCTGGACTCCACCGTGCTGCTGCATCTGCTCGCCAACGCCCCTAGACGCCAGCCCGGCAGCCTGCGCGCATTGCATGTGCATCACGGCCTGCAGACAGTTGCCGATGACTGGCAACAGCATTGCACCAACCTCTGTGCACAGTGGGACATCCCGCTGCAGGTAGTGCTTGTTGATGTTCCGCGCGACACGGGCCAAGGTCTGGAAGCGGCAGCCCGCGATGCCCGCCATGCCGCATTCAAAGCCCATCTGCACGAAGGCGAATGGCTGGCCTTGGCCCATCACCAGGACGATCAGGCAGAAACCTTCCTGCTGCGCGCACTACGCGGCGCCGGTGTCGATGGCCTTGGCGCGATGCAGGAACAACGCAGCTTCGGCACCAACACACTATGGCGCCCGCTGCTGCAGCTGCCGCGCAGCGCGCTGGAAGCCTACGCCAGCCAGCACCAACTGCAGTGGATCGAGGACCCCAGCAACGACAGCGCCGATTTCGACCGCAATTTCCTGCGCCTGCAGGTGCTGCCACTGCTGCGCCAGCGTTGGCCGCACGCCTCAGCAGCAATGGCTCGCAGTGCCGAGCTCGCGGCGCAGGCAGCGGCGCTGTTGCACGAGAATGATGCCGCCCTGCTGCAGCGCTGCCTGTGCACAGAGAACGCGCTGCAGCTGCCCGAGCTCAACCAACTCGCAGCCCCGCAACAATCCCGCGTACTGCGTTTATGGGCGAAACAACAAGGACTGCCAGCACTGCCGGCCAATGGCATACAGGCAATCCAGCAACAGCTGCTGGCCAGTGGCCATGACCAGCAGGCCGAGTTCCGCTGGCAGCAGGCCCGCATCGTGCGCTGGCGTGCCCAGCTGCATGCAGTGCCCTTGATCAAGCCCTGGCCCGAGGGCTGGACGCGCGAATGGGACGGCGCTGAACCAGTGGATCTACCCGATGGCGGCAAATTGCTGCTGCACGGCGCAAACGCCTTTGATGGACCGCTACAACTGCGCCAACGTCACGGTGGTGAGCGCATCCAGTTGCCGGGGCGCAGCCACAGCCATCAACTCAAGCATTGCCTGCAACAGGCGGGCGTGCCCCCTTGGCTGCGCGCGCAGCTACCGCTGATCTGCGCTGGCAACAGCGTGCTGGCGGCGGCGGATCGGGTCATCTCGGCCCCGCTGCAGGCTTGGCTGCAAGGCCACGGTGCATCCCTGGAGTGGCAACCGCCAGATCCGGTGAATTGACCCTTTCCCGCTGGCCGCTCACACTTGCCTCATGGCAAAGAAGTCCCCCAATGAAACCTCACCGGTGGCCCACTTCGAGCAATCGCTTGAAGAGCTGGAGCAGCTGGTAGAGAAGATGGAAGCTGGCGACCTGAGTCTGGATCAGTCGCTGACCGCTTACGAACGTGGTGTAGGTCTCTACCGCCAGTGCCAGCAGGCGCTGGAGCAGGCCGAACTGCGCGTACGCCTGGTTACCGACCCGGCCCAGCCGGAAAAATCCGAACCCTTTGAAAGCAGCGGCAATGAAGACTGACGCCCTGCTCACCCGCTGGCTGGAACGCACCGAAGAACAGCTGCAAGACGCCCTGCCCGACCCGGAGCTTGCTCCGCAGCGCCTGCACCAGGCCATGCGCTACGCAGCGCTGGGTGGCGGCAAGCGCATGCGGCCGATGCTGGTCTACGCCACCGGCTACCTGTTCGGCGCCGATGAGGCGCGTCTGGACGCGGCTGCGGTTGCAGTCGAATTCATCCACGCCTATTCGCTGGTACATGACGACCTGCCGGCGATGGACGACGACGCACTGCGTCGCGGCCGCCCGACCACCCATATCGCCTTTGACGAGGCCACCGCGATTCTCGCCGGTGACGCCCTGCAAACCCGCGCCTTTGAAATCCTGGCTGGCGGATGGATGTCGCCGACCTTGGCGCTGAACTGCGTACAGACCCTTGCCGGCGCCTCCGGTGCTGCCGGCATGTGCGGCGGGCAGGCGCTGGACATCGACGCCACCGGCCAACAGCAGGGGCTAGACGATCTCAAGCGCATGCATGGGATGAAAACCGGAGCGCTGATCCGCGCCGCGGTGCGCATGGGCGCACTGTGCGGTGAGGCCAGCGACGCTCAGCTTGCGCAGCTGGACAGCTTCGCCGACACCCTTGGCCTGGCCTTCCAGATCCGCGACGACATCCTCGATGTCGAGGCCAGCTCCGAGCAGCTGGGCAAGACAGCGGGCAAGGACCAGGCCCAGGACAAGTCGACCTTCCCCTCATTGCTGGGCATGGACGGCGCCAAGGCCACCCTGGCCGAGCTGGCAACGGCTATGCAGGCGGCACTGATTCCGTTCGGTCAGCGGGCAGCGGCACTGTCGGCCTTGGCCGAGCTGACGGTACGTCGCTCGCATTGAGCGCAGCCCTGCTGAGCTTGTGAGCGGCGTAAGCCGCGAAGCTCACAAAGCGACAGCGCAAAGCCAACCCCTCCCCAACCCTCCCCTTGCCTTCGGCAAAGGGAGGGGGCAAAACGAGCGCTTTCTACCCAAACAAAAAGCCCGGGATTTCCCGGGCTTTTTGTCGAACAAACACCGCGCCGATTATTTGATCAGGCGGATGGTCATCGGGTAGCGGTAGGTCTCGCCCTTGTTGGCAGCCAGGCCAGCAAGGATGGCGAACACCAGGCCACCGATCCATGCCACGGCATAGGTCAGGAAGCCGATCAGCACGACCATCAGGATGCCGCTGATGAAGTAGGCGCCCAGCAGGGTCAGCTGGAAGTTCAGCGCTTCCTTGGAATTGGCGTTCAAGAAGGCCTTTTCCGGCTTGTCCTTGTTGATCAGCCAAACGATCAACGGCACGATGAAGCTGAAGAAGATGCCCGACAGGTGCACCAGCATCGCAATGCTGTTGTCGTCGGAAGCGCCTGCGCTGGTCGGTGCCGGCGGCGGAGTGGTCTGGTAATCGCTCATTGTTTCCCCAAGATCCTTGTAAAGGGTTTATCCGTAATGGCTGACAACTATAGGGAGCACATCAGCTCCCACGTAAGAATAGTCCGCTGTTTGCCAAGACTCCGTCAATCATTACCTGCTACGGTCATCTTCCCCACCAGAATCGAACCGGTGGAAACATGCGAACGCTTGTCCACATCGCTACCCACCGCTTCAATGCCAGCAAACATCTGCTTGAGGTTGCCAGCGATGGTGATGCCGTCCACCGGATAGGCGATCTGCCCGTTCTCGACCCAGAAGCCGCCGGCTCCGCGTGAGTAGTCACCGGTGATGCCATTCACGCCCTGCCCCATCAATTCAGTCACCAGCAGACCGGTGCCCATACCCGACAGCATGGATGCCCGGTCACCGGCATTGGCCTTCACTTTCAGGTTGTGCACGCCACCGGCATTTGCCGTGGTCTGCAGGCCCAGCTTGCGCGCCGAGTAGCTGCCCAGAATGTAGCGCTGCAGAACGCCGTCGGTAATCAAGGCCGAGTTACGGGTTGCAACGCCTTCGCCGTCGTAGGAACTGGAACGCAGGCCACGACGCAGCAGCGGCAGTTCATCGATGGCGAACCAGTCCGGGAACAGCTGGGTGTCCACACTGTCGAGCAGGAAGCTGGCGCGGCGATACAGGGCGCCGCCAGAGACGGCGCTGAGCAGATGGCCGATCAAGGAACGTGCCATTTCCGCAGCAAACAAGACCTGCACCTCGCCGGTCGGCAGCGAGCGTGGCTGCAGCCGGGCGACCGTGCGTTCGGCCGCGCGCAGGCCCACCGCCGCCGGATCGTCCAGGTCTTCGCGGGCAATCGCACTGGTATACCAACCGTCGCGCTGCATGCCGTCGCCCTGACCGGCGATCAGCGCACAGCCAATGGAATGGTGGCTGCTGCGGTCACGGCCGATGAAGCCATGCGAGTTGGCATACACCGACACGCTCTGCGCGGTGGAAGCCGAGGCGCCGTCGGAGTTGCTGATGCGGCTGTCGCTGTCACGGCCAGCCGATTCACAGGCCAACGCCAGGTCCAGCGCCTGCTCGGCACTCAGTTCCCACGGATGCCAGCCGTCCAGATCGGGGAAGTCGGTGGCCATCAGCGCCGGATCGGCCAGGCCGGAGGCCGGATCGTCCTCGGTGTGCCGGGCGATTGCGCAGGCCTGGGCCACAGTGGCCTCCAGGCTGGCTTCCTGCAGGTCGGCGGTGCTGGCGCTGCCCTTGCGCTGGCCGAAATACACGGTCACCGCGATGCCGCGGTCGTGGGTGGCTTCAACCGTCTCCACCTCGCCCAGGCGCACATTCACATCCAGCCCACGGTCCTCGCTGCAGCTGACCTCGGCCTGGCTGGCGCCCATGGCGCGGGCACGTTCCAGCAGGCGCTGGGAGATGCCGGTCAGGCGTTCCAGGCGCTGCAGGCTGTCGTCGACGGCAGGCTTATCGGTGCTAATGGCGTTCAATGCTTTATCCTTGGTGGCCAAATCCCTTCACATCTGCCCGGTCTTGTATGACTGGCGGCGGCGTGACGTGGATTTTTCGTGGAGCCCGGCGAGCGCCTGGCTTTCCTGTCATGAAGTTTAGTAGGTAGCAGTGCGATGCGCGGACGCGATCAAGAAACCGGTGAATTTTTAGGCGAAAGCCGTAGCCAGAACCGGCGCGAAGCGCTGGAGGTGCTGGCGTTGGGCGAAACCCTGGTGGAGCTGACCCCCGCCCAGCTGGCGCGCCTGCCGATCCCGGACGGCATGATGGAACACATCGAGTACACCAAGCGGATCACCTCGCATGGTGCGCGCAAGCGTCAGCTGGCGTTCCTGGCCAAGCAGATGCGCCGCGAGGAAGACGAGACGCTGGACGCGATCCGCAATGCGCTGGACGCCAATAGCGAGACCTCGCGCCGCGAAGTGGCGATCATGCACCGCATGGAGCGCTGGCGCGAGCGACTGCTGGCTGAGGGCGATGTCGCCCTGGGCGAGCTGCTGGACGAGCATCCGGAGGCTGACCGTCAGGCCCTGCGCACTTTGGTGCGCAACGCACTGGCCGAGAAGGCCAAGAACAAGCCGCCGCGCGCCTACCGTGAGATCTACCAGGTACTGCGCGAGCTGATGCTGGTGCCGGTGTTGAGCGCGGCCGCTGAGTTTGCTGGCGATGACGATGCCGATGATGTGGATGGCGACGACGAGCAGGATTGATGTGGGTTGAGGGGGCGTTGCTGCTGGTTTGGTTCTTTAGCGAAAAGCTCCCCTCATCCGCCCCTATCGGGGCACCTTCTCCCGCCAGCGGGAGAAGGGACGGCTGGCATGTGGAATTTGGCGGAGTCAGCTCGAACTGCAGCTCTGCAATCCCTTCTCCCGCGCGCGGGAGAAGGTGCCCCGAAAGGGGCGGATGAGGGGAGCTCTTAACCAAGCACCCTCAAGCCTGCGTACCACCCACCGTCAGCCCATCAATCAGCAACGACGGCTGGCCGACACCGACCGGCACGCTCTGCCCGTCCTTGCCGCAGATACCCACGCCTTCATCCAGTGCCAGATCGTTGCCGATCATGCGCACCTTCTGCATGGTCTCCGGACCGTTGCCAATCAAGGTCGCACCCTTCACCGGCGCAGTGATTCTGCCGTCTTCGATCAGGTAGGCCTCGGTCGCCGAGAAAACGTACTTGCCGCTGGTGATGTCGACCTGGCCACCGCCAAAGTTCACCGCGTACAAACCCTTTTTCACCGAGCGGATCATCTCCTCCGGATCATGGTTGCCTGCGCGCATATAGGTATTGGTCATGCGCGGCATGGTCATGTGCGCGAACGACTCGCGGCGACCATTGCCGGTCGGCGCAACGCCCATCAGGCGTGCGTTGAGCGTGTCCTGCATGTAGCCGACCAGGATGCCGTCCTCGATCAGCGTGGTGCACTGGGTCGGCGTGCCTTCGTCATCAATGTTCAAGGAACCACGGCGGCCATCGAGGGTGCCGTCATCGACAATCGTCACGCCCGGCGAAGCCACGCGCTCGCCGATGCGGCCGGCATAGACGCTGGTGCCCTTACGGTTGAAATCACCTTCCAGGCCGTGGCCGACCGCTTCGTGCAGCAGCACGCCGGGCCAGCCCGGGCCCAGCACCACCGGCATCACCCCGGCCGGTGCCGGAATGGCTTCCAGATTTACCAATGCCTGGCGCAACGCTTCGCGGGCGAAGGCTTCCGGGCGGTCACCGCCAAACAGCTCTTCGTAGCTGTAACGGCCACCGCCGCCGGCATAGCCGGACTCACGACGACCGTTGTGCTCGACAATGACCTGTACGTTCAAGCGCACCAGCGGACGCACGTCAGCGGCCAGCACGCCGTCGCTGCGCGCGATCAGCACCGTATCCACGCCACCAGACAGGCTCACCATCACCTGCTGCACGCGGGTATCAGCCGCACGCAGATAGCGATCCAGGCGCTTGAGCACTTCAACCTTGGTCTCGTTGCCGATGCTGTCCACCGGGTCCAGTGCCGGGTACAGCGCGCGACCACCTCCACGTACCAGCGAGCGAACATTCTGCTCACCGCCCTCGCGGGAGATCGCGCGTGCCGACTGTGCAGCGGCCAGCAATGCTGCCGGCTGGATATCGTCCGAATACGCAAAGCCGGTCTTTTCGCCTGCAATCGCACGCACGCCCACGCCCTGCTCGATCGAGTGCGCACCGTCCTTGACGATGCCGTCCTCGACGCTCCAGCTCTCGCGGCGCGAATGCTGGAAGTACAGGTCACCGAAATCGATGCCCGGCCCGAGCAAGGTGCCAAAGGTGCGTTCCAGACGGTTGGCGTCCAACCCTGCGGGCAGCAGCAGGCGGGTTTCGGCGAGCGTGAGAGCGTTTTCGGTCATGACATTCCAGATGGGGGCAGGCCTGCCTCTTGCAAGCCTGCACTGATTCAGGGGTTGCTGGCGGCGCCGGGGGTGACCAGCGGGGGCGGCAGACGGGCGGCGTCACGGTCCAGCACTTCGACCTTGGGATCTTTCCATGGCCCGGTTACCTTATAGGTCTTGGAGCCGATCTCGCCCAGTGGCTTGCCCAGCACCGCGTTGGCCGCAGCGCCCACTGCGGCACCTACCGGCCCACCGGCCACCGCACCGACCACGGTGAGCAGGTTGCCCGAGCGCGGGTTCACATCAATGGTCTGGTTGAACTGCTGGGCAACCAGGTCAGCCTGGCCACGGATGGTGATTTCCGCCGCTGGCGCCTCGATGGCGATCTTGTCGGTACTGGCCTGGCCGTTGCCGAAGCGCATCGCGCCTTCGACGTGGTTGAACGCCAGACCCTTGGAAAACAGGTCACGGAAATCAAACAGCAGGCGTCGTGGCAGCTGCGCCACGCTGAGCAGGCCGAGTACGCGGCCGGCGCCTGGGTCCACTTCCAACAGCTGACCGTTACGCAGGTTCATGTCCATGCCGCCCTCCAGCGTGGCCAGATTGAAGGCCATCGGACCGCCTTGCCAGCCAGCCTGCAGATTTACCTTGCCCTGCCCGCCACGCAGCTGCCCGGCATAGCCAAGACGCTGCAACAGATCGCCAAGATCTTCGCTCTGTACCTGTGCCGTTGCCTGGGTTCGTGCCTGCGCGCCCATACCACGCCACTCGCCGTGCACGTCGATGACCTGCTTGGGCGCGCGGATAGCCAGCTCCTGCACCTGCAGACCGTCACTGGTCGGGCGCGTGCGCAGACGGGTCTGGCCAAGCTTGATCGTGGCGAATTGCAGGTCGTCGATATCCAGTGCCAGCGGCGGGATATTGGCCGGATTGATAGGCGCTGCCGGTGTGTCACTGGATTCGGTTGTTGCCGCCGTCGCCGCCTGCCAATAGACCCGTGCCAGCTGCCCGCTGACCGTGCCGCCATCGACGGTAGGTACGCGCAGGTTGCCCACCAGTGCCGGCCCATCAAGTTGCACGGCAACCGCATCGGCACCGGGCCGCAGCTGCAGCCGGGTCTGCGCGAAGCGCCCGCCCACCATCAACAGCTGATCAGCCAATACATCAACCTGCTTGAGTGCCACACCGCCGTCGCTGCCGTCGCTATCGCCACCGCGTGCCAGGCTGATCCACTCCAGCGCGTCCAGCGAGGGGGTGCGGCCGTTGACCACCAATCCATCTGCCGGCGGCTCGTGATCGACCGTGTCGCTGCCCATCGTGACCTGCACGCCAGTCTTGCCGTTCTGGCTGCGCGCAGCCAAGGCCATCAGCTTGCCGAAGGAGACATCAATCCGCCCCGCCCCCATCGGCAAGGCCGCCTGGACGGTGGTTGCCAAGGCATCGGCCGCCGGCTTGTTCAATGGCGCCGGCAACTGCAGGCGGGTGCCCTGCAGGTCCGAACGCAGGGTCAGCAGGGTGGGCGGGCCAGTGCGTGCACCTGCTTGCTCCTTGGGCAGGCTTACACCGACCGTCCATGCCGAGGTGCCGTGCACATAGGGTTTGAGCCAAGCCAGCTCCGGCGCACGGTCCAGCAGCTTGCCCGCATCCAGATCCGCACTCAGCTCGGCCTCGAAGGCATGCGCGGGGTCCTTGACCGGCTTGCCGGCGCGCAGCGCCAGCACGCCGTCGCGTTCCTGATGACGTACCTGCAGGGCCGGCGCATCGAAACCATCGCTGCTGTACTGGGCCTTGCCGCGCACACCCTCGAACTGCAGGTCCCAGCGTTTGTCGGCCATACGCACGTCGCGCAGATCGACGTCGCCCAGCAGATGTCCACCGCCATCGTGGTGCAGCGGCAAAAGAAGATCGAAATTTACCGCCGCCGGCCCAGTCACCGTCAGGTTGTCCAGGGTGTCGCCATAACTGGCCTGCAATGGACTCTGCCGCAGCATCGCCAGCAGGCGCGCGCTTTCGTCAACGGTACTGGCCTGTACCACCAGCTTGGAGTCGGCAAAGCTGGCGATACCCGCACGCAGGCGATCCACCTTGACCCCGGCCAGATCGCCGCGGCCATTCAAATCAAAACCGCCACCGATGAAGTTGATATCGGCATTGACGTGCTGCATCAACGGCCAATCCTGCTGGAAGCGGATCGAGCCATCATCGATATGCCCCCCCGCCTCGAAGCGACCGTTGTTGCCGGTGAATGGCCAGTCATCCAGGTCACCGACAGCCAGACCGGTGCCGCCGCGCAGGGTGCCATCCACCAATGCGGCATCCAGCCACTCAATCGCCGCATCGCTCATGCTTGAGCGCACCCAGAACTGCTTGGCAGCAGTCATCGGCACATCATCGATCTTGGCGGCCAGGCTGATCCATGGCCGGGTGCCGTCGCCCTGGAACCACAGGCCGCCGCGCACATCAGCGGCATAGTTCTGGCCCTGCACCCGCAGCGCCGGTGTACCCACCTGCCAGCCGGCGCCTTCGCGCCAGCCGACCAGGTCGCCAGAAAGCTGCAGCTCATGCAGCACGCCAAAGCCGGTCGGCCAATCAAAACGTACGACATGGTCAGGCTTCAGACCCAGCGAGAACGCCTGTGCGTCGCCTTCGAAATGCCCGCGTAGACCACTGACTCCGGGGCTGCCGCCAACCGGCGCAAAGCTCGCGCCCAGCAGTTCGCCACTGGCACGCAAGGGACCATCGGCAGTACCGAGAACGCTGATATCGGCAAATTTCAACGACGGTTTGGAGCGATGCAACCAGTTCCGCAGGCTGGGCTCCAAGCGGTCACTGAGCGCAAGTACCTGCAGCAGCGGGCCGGCATCGAGCTGCTTGCCCTGCACCGCATAGTGCTTGCCACCGGCCAGCAGCAAGCCGTCCAATGACTGGGTAGTGCTGTCGGTGGCGATCCGCAGGGTGGGCGCGTCCAGCCGCCAGCCACCATCAATCGCTTTCCAACGCGCGCGTAGTTGCAGCTTGTTGAAGGCCACGCTCGGCGCGGCAGCGCCCTGCAAAGGCGCACCGGCAAGCTGCACATCGTCCAGTTCGCCTTCGGCGCTGACCGCCACTACGCGGTTGTCCTGCAGCTGTACCCAGCTCTGCAGTTCACCCTTGCCCTGGCGCAGCTGCACCCCGGCAAACTTCAGCAATTCGGACCATGCCCCCAGCTCGGCCGGATCGGCCGAGAACCAGGCCTGGCCATCACCGCGTTGGCGCTGGAAATCCAATACCGCGGTGACCGGCGCAGCCTTGGTATCGATCCAGCCCTTGGCCCCTACCCGCAGACGCTCACCGTCCACACGCAGGCGCAGGTCGATACGCGGAATGCGGGTCTGCAGGCCGATCGACGGTGCCTGTATCTGCAGCTGGCCACCTATAACCTGCAGCTCGCCTAGCCTGCGCAGCGCGTCGAGTGGATCGCCGCCGGTTTTGGACTCGGGCAGACCACGCACCGACCAACGGCCGTCATCGGCCCGTTGCAGGGTCAACGCCAGCCCGCGCAGGCGCAGCTCGGTCAGCGGCGCGCCGGGCAGCAGGCCCGAATACACCGCCACCAGTACCTCGGCCTGGCCAATGCGTACACCCTCGCCCTGCCCCACCCGCAAACCATCGAGCTGCAGGATGGGGCCGCGTCGGGTCCAGCGGGTATCCAGCCTATCGAACGCTACCTGTTGCCCAGCACGCTCACTCAACCAGGCAGCAACCTTGTCCGGATGCGCCTCCACCAGCGGCAGCAACTGACTGACCGTGCCGACCAGCAAAGCTACGCACACCAATGCGATCGCCAATGCCATCAAGGCATAGCGACGGAAGCGGCGCAGGCGGTGGCGCAACAACGTGGTCATCAGCTCACTTCGCGCTTCCGTGCAGCGAAGTGAGCTGGCTCAGAGCAGCACCACATCGAACTGCTCCTGCAGGTATTGATCGTCGGCCTGGAAGCGGATGCTCTTGCCGAGGAACTCCTCCAGCTCGGCCACCGCCGCCGACTCTTCGTCGGTGATACGCGCGACCACCTTGCTCGAGGCAATCACCAGCAAGCGTGCCGCCTCGAACTGGCGCACGGCGCGGGTGATCTCACGGAAGATTTCGTAGGTCACGGTTTCGGCGGTCTTGATGCTGCCACGGCCACTGCATTGCGGGCAGGTTTCCGACAGCTGCCGCTCCAGGCTTTCAACGGTGCGCTTGCGGGTCATTTCCACCAGACCCAGCGGCGAGAAGTCATACACCGTGGTTTTGGCGTGGTCGCGGGTCAGCGCCTTTTCCAGCGTACGCAGCACCTGACGACGATGCTCGGCGTCATCCATGTCGATGAAGTCGATGATGATGATGCCGCCCAGATTGCGCAGCCGCAGCTGCCGGGCCACCGTCTGCGCCGCCTCCAGATTGGTGCGGAACACGGTTTCTTCCAGATTGCGCTGGCCGACGAAGGAACCGGTGTTGACGTCGATGGTGGTCATCGCCTCGGTCTGGTCGATGACCAGATAGCCACCGGACTTGAGCGGCACCTGCTTGTTCAAGGCGCGGACGATCTCATCCTCGACCCCGAACATGTCGAAGATCGGGCGGTCGCCGGTATACAGCTCCAGCTTCTCGCCCAGCACCGGCATGTACTTGGCGACGAAGGCCTGCAGCTGGCCGAAGGTTTCCTTGGAGTCGACCTTGACCTTGTCCACGTCCTTGCGGATCAGGTCGCGCACCGAGCGCAACGGCAGGCTCAGGTCTTCATAGATGATGCTGCACGGCGGCGCTTCGCGGCCGCGCCGTTCCACCACCGCCCAGACCCGCGACAGGTATGAAATGTCTTCGGCCAAGGCCTCGGCCGGCTGGCCCTCGGCATTGGTGCGCACGATGTAGCCGTAACCGCCATGCTGGGCCGAAATCTCGGTGACCAGCGACTTCAACCGGGCGCGCTCGCCCTCATCCTCGATGCGGGCCGAAACCCCGACCATCTTGGACTGCGGCAGCAACACTAGGTAACGCGAGGGAATGCTGATCTGCGTGGTCAGCCGTGCACCCTTGGTGCTGATCGGGTCCTTGACCACCTGCACCACCACGTCCTGGCCATCGCGCAGCAGCTCCACGATCGGCACCGAGGACGGCAATGGCAGGCTGGGCGCGGTTTCATCGGTATCGGCCGCCACCGGCGCCGGACGCATCACGTCATTGGCGTGCAGGAACGCAGCACGGTCCAGGCCGACCTCGACGAAAGCGGCCTGCATGCCCGGCATCACCCGCTGCACCTTGCCCTTGTAGATGTTGCCGACCACACCCCGGCGCCAACCGCGCTCGATGTGCAGCTCCTGCAACATGCCGTTTTCAATCACCGCCACGCGGGTTTCGCGCGGGGTGACGTTGACCAGAATTTCTTCAGACACGTCCTTCATTCCCCCTTGTCCATGGAATCGTCGTCCGCGCCTGCGGCAAATGCCGCCAGCAGCGCGGCGGTCTGTTGCAACGGCAGCCCCATCACCCCGGAGTAGCTGCCGGCCAAATGACTGATGAAACGCTCCGCCCCACCCTGGATGGCATAGCCACCAGCCTTGCCCATCGGCTCGCCGATGGCGACGTAGGCCTGGATCTGTGCCGCGCTCATCGGCGCGAACGTCACTTCCGAGATCACCGTCTCCAGCGCATGTCGCCCCGCCGCAGCCAGCGCCACCACGGTGATCACACTATGCGTACGCCCCGCCAGCGAGGCCAGCATGGCCGCCGCATCGGCAGCATCGGCCGGCTTGCCATAGACCCGGTCATCCAGCACGACCTCGGTATCGGAGCCCAGCACCACCGCTTGGGGGTCATCGGCGACCAGCGCCAACCCGGCCTGGGCCTTGTCCAGCGCAACCCGGCGCACATAGGCCTCGGCCGCCTCACCCGGCGCACGCTGCTCCGGCACCTCCAGATCAAGGGCGCGGAAGGGCACATCAAGGCGGGACAGCAGTTCGTTGCGACGGGGAGAGCGGGAGGCGAGATAAAGCATCGTGAAAGCATAACCCGCGCCAGCAACCTGAATGATGAGCATTGCTGGCAAAGTGACGGCGACCCCATCATGGCTCACCACCCGTTCATCGCTCTGTGTTCATTTTCACGATCCAGCCAAGGAGGATCACCATGCGTCGTACCGCCCTCGCCCCACTGCTGCTGTCCCTGTCACTTGCCCTGGGAGCCTCGATGACCGCCCACGCCCAAACCGTGCCCGCCGTTGTAGCCAACGACGCCACCCTGCTCAATGTCTCGGCCCAGGCCGAAGCCCACCGGGTGCCGGATGTAGCCACCTTGTCGGCCGGGGTGGTCACCCAGGCCGCCGACGGCAACGCCGCCATGCGCGACAACGCCGTACAGATGGACAAGGTGATGGCCGCGATCAAGGCCGCTGGCATTGCCGAGCGCGACATCCAGACCAGCGGCATCAACCTCAGCCCGCAGTACCGCTACGCCGAGAACGAGCCGCCGAAGATCACTGGCTACCAGGCCAGCAACACGGTCAGCCTGAAGGTGCGCGACATCAGCAAGCTGGGCAAGGTGCTGGACAGCCTGGCCGCACAGGGAGCAAACCAGATCAACGGCCCGAGCTTTGAAATCGACCAGCCGGAACCGGTCTATGACGAAGCCCGCCTGGCCGCGCTGAAGAAGGCCCAAGCCCGCGCCGAAACCTATGCCAAGTCGCTGGGCCTGCGCGTGCGCCGCATCGTCAGCATTTCCGAAGGCAGCCAGGGCGGCTTCCGGCCGATGCCGATGATGGCCATGGCCGCCGGTCGTGCCAACAAGATGGAAATGGATACCGCGGTGTCTCCGGGCGAAACCACCGTCTCGGTCAACCTGGACGTGGTGTTCGAACTGGGCCGCTGAGCAACGCGGCAGCTGCAATCGGAACGGCGCCTGCGGGCGCCGTTTTTGTTTTGGCCACTTATCCTTGATGAGCTGGCCGGCATTTTTTTTGTGGAAGCGGTGTAAGCCGCAAAGCTGGAACTGCTGAACCTATCGGCAGCTGTGCCATCTGATGACGCACCTGCTTCGCGGCTTACACCGCTCCCACAAGAGCCGGCCTTCGCACCCTCAAGCTGTCCGCCAGCTGACCAGAAACGATCCCCCCGCTTGTCGAAAGCCCGAATAACAGGCGCACTGCAGCTACCGGACACGAAAGCAGCAACCCCGTCCCGTGTCATCGCGCGTTGTTCTCTGTCACACGCCCACGCATGGAGGTGGAACATGGTCCGCACGCAACAACGCAGTCCGTCCCTGCACGTAGAACCCTCGCGCATCCTTGCCTACAGCACGGCCCTGGCCCTGCACGCATTTGCCTTGGGCTTGCTGTTGATTCCGCTGTCACAGGTGCCCATCCAAAGGGAAGCAGCGCGTGAACGGTGGCAGGTCCCTGACGTCAAACCCATCGTCCCCAACCCGCCCCTACCGCCGGTCGATGTACCGGTGACCCGCACGCCATCACCACCGCGGCAACCGGCACTGGCAGCACCGGTAGACAACGCACCCATGCCGATCTTCGCTACCGAGGCAGTCGTCACCGCGCCGGTGGACGTTGCACCGGCGATCGATAGCAGCCCGTCCATTGATTCAATGGGCGCATCCACACCATTGCAAGGCGTGCAACTGCGTTACCTCAATGCTCCGGCACCGGGCTATCCGCGTGATGCCCTGCTCGCCGGTGCGCAGGGCACGGTGACACTGCGGGTTTTGGTGGATGTGGATGGCTCACCGCTGGAGGTCAGCGTCGAGCACAGTAGCGGCAACCGCAGCCTGGACAACGCCGCCCGCAGCCAAGTGCTGCGCCGCTGGAAGTTCCAACCCGCTACTGACGGCGGCCGTCCGGTACAGGCTTATGGCCTGATCCCGGTTGACTTCAAACTTGGCTGAACAGGGCCGATGCCCACTTACGGCAGCGTTTTCTAAACGCTGCCGTAAGAGCCTCGAATCCACCTGCGCCTATTAACGGTTATTTCACTACCTCGTCACCCATGGAAAACCTAGATTCGCGGCCGTCGATGTTCTTTGGCCGCGTGTTGGCGGCCTTCTTGCCGCTGTTCCCTGGAGAGAGACTGTGAAACATCCGACCTACCCGCGCAGCAATCGTCTTAGCGACGCAATCACCGGCAATCTCAGCCGCCTGCTTCTGGTTCCATTGACCCTGGTAGCGGCCGCGCCGCTGGCCATGGCCCAGGACCAGAAGGCCACCAACCTGGACCGGATAACCGTTACCGGCTCCAACATTCCGCGCGCCACCACTGAAACCGCCTCGCCGGTACAGGTTATCACCCGGCAGGAAATCGACCGAACAGGCAAGGCCACCATCGCCGAGTACCTGCAGACCCTGACCAGCGACGGCGCCGGCTCCATTCCCAAGAGCTTCGGCACCGGCTTTGCCGGCGGCGGCTCCGGCATCTCGCTGCGCGGCCTCGGCGCTGCTTCGACCCTGGTCCTGCTCAACGGCCGACGCATGGCACCTTACGGTCTGGCCGATGACGGCCAGAAGGTTTTCACCGACCTCAGCGTCATCCCGATGGATGCGGTCGAGCGCGTCGAGGTACTGAAGGATGGTGCTTCAGCCATCTATGGCTCCGATGCCATCGCCGGCGTCGTCAACATCATCCTGCGCCGCGACTTCACCGGCGCCATTCTCAAGGCCTCCTACGGCACCTCCGGTGACAGCGATGGCAATGCGCGCAAGGCATCCTTGACCGCCGGCGTAGGCGATCTGGACACCGATGGTTTCAACGCCTTCGTCAGCATCGACCTCAGCAAGACTGATGACATCCGTATTTCCGACCGCCGCAACCGCAAGTGGATCGGCAACGGCGACTTGAGCCCCTATGGCTTCAACCGCGTCTCGGGCGGCCAGTTCTTCCCGCTCAACGGTGCCATCACCTCCAACGGCACCGTCGCCGGCAGCTCACCTGCAGGTAGCATCCGCGACCCGGCAACCGGTCGTTACCAGTCACTGCCCGGCTGCTCACAATTTTCCAACATCAGCCCTCCCGACGTGGGCGGTGGCTGCCTGTGGCAGACCCAGGATTTCCGTAGCCTGAGCCCGAGCGAAGAGTTCGGCAATCTGTTCGCACGCGGCACCTTCGTGCTGTCGGACAACTTCGAGATGTACGGCGAATTCGGCTACTCGAAGAAAAAGAACGTGTTCTACAACACCCCCAGCGGTGTTTCCGGCTCCTGGGGCTATCCGGGCGGCCCGGTCAACGCCAGCAGCGGCAGCGGTGCAACGGTGCTGGGCGCAGCTCACCCTGACAACCCATTGGGCGTGGACGCCCGTCTGCGCTACGCGGCATTTGATGTCGGCCCACGCGTCACCAGAAACACCAACGAGTTCACCCGCTTTCTGGTCGGGGTGAAAGGCACCGCAGGCGAATGGGATATCGATACCGCCTATCTGCACTCGGCAACCCAACTGGTCAACGAGCGCACCGGCTTCCTGCGCTACAGCCACGTGCGCACCGCGTTGACCGACCCGAACAGCCCGGTGGGCTGGTGGCGTATCGGCGCCAATGCCGGACAGAACTCGCAGGCGCTGTACGACTACATCTCCCCGACCATCCACGCCAACGCGTCCACCACGCTGGACATGATCGACTTCAAGGCCTCGCGCAGCCTCGCCGACCTGGCCGGTGGCCCGCTGGGCCTCGCATTCGGTGCGGAGTACCGTCGCCAGAAGGCCAACCTGGATCCGCAGAGCTATACCGACCTGGGCGACATCATCGGCCTGGGCTATTCGGCCTATAAGGGCACCGAAGAAGTCGCCGTGGCCTATACGGAAGTGGTTGCCCCTGTACTGAAATCGTTGGAGCTGTCCGGCGCCCTGCGCGTTGACAAGTACAAGGGCGGCGACACCGCGACCACGCCGAAAGTCGGCCTGAAATGGACCCCGGCCGAGTGGATCGCCCTGCGTGCCACCTATGCCGAAGGCTTCCGCGCACCTGGCCCGGCCGAAGCCGGTGACGGCGGCCTGGCCGCCTTCAGCACCGCGCGTGACCCGGTGCGCTGCCCGGGTGGCACCCCGGCACCTGGTGCCACCGCAGTGGACTGCGCCGTCAGCCTGGCCATCATCACCTCGGCCAACCCTGCACTGAAGCCGGAGAAGTCCAAGAGCTACACCGTCGGCCTGGTGCTGGACCCGACCTCGAGCACGACGCTGACCTTCGATGCCTGGCAGATCAAGCGCACCAACGAGATCAACCAGGGTGATACCGATCTGGCCTTGGCTGCTGGCCGCGGCATCCGCTCGGACAATGACCTGCCTGGCATTCCCAACAGCGGCAGCCTGCTCGCTGTCAGCGTTGACTACATCAACTCCGCATCCACCACCGTGCGCGGTTTTGACTTCGACATCCGCCAGCGCGTGGCATTGGGCAACTACGGCAAGCTGCTGATGGACATGCAATGGACCCGCATCAACTCGTTCGAGCGCGATGACGGCACCGGCTCCGTGTTCCAGTACGCCGGTACGCACGGCAATTGCGATGTCACCAATTGCATCGGCACTCCGAAGGATCGTCTGAACTTCGGCCTGACCTGGGACATGGACCGTTTCAGCATCAGCAGCATCGCCAACTACATCGGCAGCATGGACAACGTCGCCTTTGAAGGTGACAGCTGTGCCAATCACTATGTCGATGGCTCCGACGCACCGCGCGGCTGCAAGTTGCGTGCCTTCTACACCATCGACCTGTCCGGTCGCTGGCGCGCCACCGATGCGCTCGAGATCTTCGGTTCGGTACAGAACCTCACTGATCGCATCGCACCGCTGGATCCTCTGACCTACGGCGCGGTCAACTACAACCCGCTGCATTACAGCGGTGCAGTTGGCCGTTATTACACGCTGGGCGCCAAGTACACGTTCAAGTGATGTCGCCCGCCCCGGCGCGCTCCCCGCCGGGGCGGCGTGAATGCCAGACAAAAAAAAACCCACATCTCGCGATGCGGGTTTTTTGTAAAACTTGGCGCCCGAAGTTGGACTCGAACCAACGACCCCCTGATTAACAGTCAAGTGCTCTAACCGGCTGAGCTATTCGGGCGGGGAGGCGCATTCTATACGTTAATTACGCGCGATGGTAGGGGTGATTGGCCAACATCGCTGCTGCGCGATACAACTGCTCGGCTACGACCAGCCGAACCAGCATATGCGGCAAGGTCAGCGGGCCTATCGACCACTTCTCATCGGCCACTGCAGATACTTCCGCCGCGTGCCCTTCCGGGCCGCCAATCAGGAACGCCAGATCGCGCCCCTGCGTGCGCCAGTGCTCCAGTCGCTGCGCCAACTGCTCGGAACTGAGCTGCCGGCCCGGCACGTCCAAAGCGACCACATAGGGATTTTTGGGAAGCGCGGCCAATACCCGCCTGCCCTCGTCCTCGATCGCGCGTCTGGGATCGCGGCCCTTGCCGCGCAGGCCCGGCTCAATCTCAACCAACTCCAGCGGCAACCAATGCGACAGCCGCTTCTGGTACTCGGCAAACCCCTGCGCAACCCAGGATGGCGCGCGTTCGCCGGTGGCGATCAATCTGGCTTTCATGCGTGGCCTCCTATCAGGCTGCACAAACGAAGACGGCGCCCTGCGGCGCCGTCACAGAAACAGAAGCTGCTGCCGTCAGGCTCAGCCAACATCCTGCTCGTCTTCGTCGTCGTAGGCCGAACGCGGCTGGTCGCCAACGGTCCACAGACGCTCAAGCGCATACAGCTCGCGCACGCGCGGCAGCATGACGTGGACGATAACGTCGCCCAGGTCGACCAGCACCCACTCGGCTTCGCGCTCGCCTTCCACACCCAGCGGCATCACGCCCAGGTTTTTGGCAAAACGCACCACTTCCTCACCGATGGACTTGACGTGACGGGTAGAGGTACCTGAGACCACCACCATGTAATCAGCCACGCTGGACTTGCCACGCACATCGAGCTCGACGGCATCCCGGGCCTTGATCTCCTCAAGGGCGGAGTGAACGGACGCCAGCAGGGCCGGAACGGAGGGTGCCGGGCTGGGCATTTGGGTCTTGATGACTTGGGCTTCGGTGGTCAAAGCAGCAGAACTCGATGAATTAAGGGGGACGATTATAGAGAACATGGCCGCTGCCGGCATTCACGCCCGCGCGGCACTGCCATACAGGCCTTGCGCAAGGATGTACCCAGCCACCGCCGAAGGCAACAAATCACGCCATTGGCCACCGTTGGCGATGGCCTCCCGCACCTCGGTCGCGGATTCGGCATGCAGCGGCTGGCGCAGCCGCCAGACCCGTCCCGCCGGACTGGTGGCCAGCGCCTCGGCCGAGCTGGCCCAGGCCCCGTCCAGCCGTTGCGTCAGTTCAGCTGGCAAGGCGCCATCCAGGCCACTGCCCGGTCGTTCAGCAACCACGATATGCGCCAGATCGAGCAGATGCTCCCATTCATGCCAGCCCGGCAGGCCGAGCAGGCTGTCAGCGCCCATCAGCATCGCCAGAGGCCGCTGCGGGCCGATCTGCGCGCGGATGTCACGCAGGGTATCCACGGTCCACGACGGCACACCGGGCTGGCGCTCAGCGCGCTGCAGCTCGCGGGTATCCACCAGCAGGTTGGGCTCGTCCTCAACCGCCAGTGCCAGCATCTGCGCACGCTGAGCGGCATTGGCACCGGGCGGTGCACGGTGCGGCGGATCGGCGGCAGGCATAAGGTGCACCGGCACCTGCAGCTCGGCTGCAGCGCAACGGGCAATGGCCAGATGGCCGTTATGAACCGGGTCGAAGGTGCCGCCATACAGCAGCCACAGGCCGTCGTCCGCGGCAGCAGCTGCCGGCGACAGCCCCGTAACACTCATTCAGCGCACGCCACGGACAAGCAGACGCACCGCGCGGGCTTCGGCCAGCGCAACCAGCAGACGCTCCAGGGCAAGCCACGGATCACCCTCGGCCCTGCCCTTGGCCATGCGATCCACCTGCGAGGCCTCGGCGACGAAGCGCTCCCAGCGGCGCGGATCGGGATGGCGCTGCAGGGCGCGCTTGAACGGCGCCTGGCGCGATTCCCAGATGCCCTTGGATTTCATTTCGGCAGCCAGATTGCCGCCATTAGCCTGTACCCGCGCCAGCCCGGCCGTGATCAACAGCTCGCGGATCAGGATCGGCATCAGCGCGGCGACCGCCTCGCCCTCGGCACGCAGGCCGGCGACCATCCGCAGCACCGCCGGTGCCTGCCCGGAGAAGGCGGCTTCGCTCAAACGGAAAACGTCGTAGCGGGCGGCATCGGCTACCAACGATTCCATCTTGGCGACGTCCAGCGATTGGCCATCCGCCAGCAAGGCCAACTTGTCGATTTCCTGGGCGGCCGCCAGCAGATTGCCTTCGACCCGCTCACTCAGCCGCTGCACGGCGGCAGGATCGGCACGCAAGCCCTTGCTGCGCAGGCGACGCTCGATCCAGTCAGCCAGCTCATGCGGCTTGATCGCCCAAGCCACCGACAGCACGCCAACCTTGTTGACTGCCTCGGCCCATTTACCCTGGTGTGCCTTGCTCCATTCGCCAGCGGTGATCAGCAGCACCACATCCGGCGCAGGCCGTGCGCAGAAGTCGCTGATCACCTCAGCGCCCTCCTTGCCCGGCTTGCCATTGGGCAGGCGCACTTCGACCAGGCGGCGCGCGCTGAACAGGCTGGGCGCGTTGAAGCTGGAAGCCAACTGCCCCCAATCAAAATCGCGACCATCAGCATCAAAGACTTCGCGCTCGCCAATGCCATCGGCACGCGCCTTGGCGCGCACCGCATCAGCAGCTTCAATCACCCGCAACAGCTCGGGGCCGGCGATCAGGTACACCGGCGCCAAGGGCTGCGAGGCTATCTGGCTGGCCAGTTGTTCCGGTCGCAGCTCCATTGTTCAGCCCCTATGCGTCTGCGTAGCGCCAGAACGCGTCAACTCAGTGCGCCCCACCCGCTGCGTCCTCCGCAGGCTTGGGTGCCTGCAGGGCTTTTTCCACATCGGCGCGGACCACGCTGTCGATACGGCGCAGGATTGAGGCCGACATTTCGCGACGCAGCTCATCGGCGAGGATTTCGCGCTCGGTGGTGGTACCGGTGGAATCACGCGGCGGCGCCACATAGTCGCGCGACAGCTCTACTGCCTGTTCCGGCACGATCACGCCGCCGTCCGGGCGCAGGAAGGAGAACACCACCGCGTAGCGCAGGCTGTATTCCTGGGCACGGCCTTGGCCGTCGATGGCGATGGGCAGGTCACCCCAACGCTCGGATCGGATCTGCAGGCGGGCAACCCCGGCCTGCTTGCCAGCGACTACCAGCGTGTCGCCGGCTTCCACCACAGTGGCGCCAGAGGAACGCAGGCCGCGGTTGAGGAACTTGACCAGCTCGCTGTAACGCACTGCTGAAACCACCTGCACCGCCGGCATATCGGCAGGCAGTGCGAGCTTGTTACGCAGATGGAAGCCGCAACCGGTGAGGGTGGCAGCGAGAATCAGGGCAGTCAGGTATCGAGTCATGCACACAGTCTGGAGGAGCCGGCCGGGAGCGGCAACAGGCAGCAAGCCTGCCTGATGCCGCGTGAACTGCACTTGAGATACCCGTTGCGGCTTACGCCGCAACGATGTTGACGATCTTGCCCGGCACGATGATGACCTTGCGGATCGTCAACCCGACCAGGAACTTGGCCGTGTTCGGCTCGTCCTTGGCCAGGGTTTCGATCTGCTCGCGCGAGGTATCGGCGGCCACGTCGATGGTGCCGCGCAGCTTGCCGTTGACCTGCACCGCCAGGGTCAGCGAGTCCTTGACCAGCGCAGCCGCGTCCACCTGCGGGAACGGCTGGTCTTCGAGCAGGGTCTGCTCATGGCCCAGCAGCTGCCACATCGCATGACAGGCATGCGGGGTAATCGGGTTCAACAGCAGTACCGCCGACTGCAAGGCTTCCTGGCGCACAGCACGGCCCTGCTCGCTGGCATCGTCAAACTTGGCCAGGGTGTTGAGCAGCTCCATCACTGCAGCGATGGCGGTGTTGAAGGCGTGGCGACGACCGTAGTCGTCACTGACCTTGCTGATGGTTTCGTGGGTCTTGCGGCGGATTGCCTTCTGCTCGGCGCTCAGTGCAGCAACGTCCAACGCCGGCGCAATGCCGTCAGCGGTGTGCTTGTGCACCATCGCCCACAGGCGGCGCAGGAAACGCGCCATGCCGTCGACGCCGGCTTCGTTCCACTCCAGCGACTGCTCCGGCGGAGCAGCAAACATCGAGAACAGACGCACGGTGTCAGCGCCGTACTTGGCCACCATGGTCTGCGGGTCGACGCCGTTGTTCTTGGACTTGGACATCTTCTCGACGCCACCGATCACCACCGGCTGGCCGTCTTCGCGCAGGGTCGCGCCGGTGATGCGGCCGCGCTCGTCACGCACCGTGTCCACGTCGGCCGGGTTGAACCAATCCTTGGAGCCGTCACTGTTCTGGCGGTAGAAGGTTTCGGCAATGACCATGCCCTGGCACAGCAGGTTCTGCGCCGGCTCGTTGCTGTCCACCATGCGCGCATCGCGCATCAGCTTGTGGAAGAAACGGAAATACATCAGGTGCAGGATGGCGTGCTCGATGCCGCCGATGTACTGGTCGACCGGCAGCCAATAGTTGCCGCGCTTGTCCACCGCTTCGCGGGCACCCGGCGAGGTGTAGCGGGCGTAGTACCAGCTCGACTCCATGAAGGTGTCGAAGGTGTCGGTTTCGCGCTCGGCCGCGCCGCCGCAATCCGGGCAGGTGGTCTTGCGCCATTCCAGGTCGGCCTTGATCGGCGAACCGGTGCCGTTAAGGGTCACGTCCTCGGGCAGGATCACCGGCAGCTGGTCTTCCGGCACCGGCACCGCGCCACACTTGTCGCAGTAGATCACCGGGATCGGGCAGCCCCAATAACGCTGGCGGCTCACGCCCCAGTCGCGCAGGCGGTAATTGATGCGGCGCTGGCCCTGGGCCTTGCGCTCGAAACGCTCGGCCAGTGCCTCGAACGCGCCCTGGAAATCCAGGCCGTCGAACTCGGCCGAATTGACCAGCTCGGTTTCGCGGCTCTTGTCGCCGTACCAGTCCTGCCAGCGGCTGTCGTCATAGCTGCGTTCGTCGTCGTTCTTCGGCGACTTCAGCGCGATGACCTGCTTCTTGGCCAGGTTGTACTTGGTGGCGAACTCGAAATCACGCTGATCGTGACCCGGCACGGCCATGACTGCGCCCGTGCCGTAGCCCATCAGCACGAAGTTGGCGACCCAGATCGGCACCTGCTCGCCGCTGACCGGATGGATGGCCTTCAGGCCGGTATCCATGCCGCGCTTTTCCTGGGTTTCCAGTTCGGCCTCGGAGACACCGCCCTGCTTCAGCTCGGCCAGCAAGGCGGCCAGCTGCGGGTTGTTCTTGGCGGCGTGCATGGCCAGCGGGTGTTCGCCGGCGATGGAGACGAAGCTCACGCCCATCACCGTGTCCGGGCGGGTGGTGAACACGCGCAGCGGATCCAGTGCAGCGCCATCCACGTCGCGCACGTCGAATTGGATTTCCAGGCCTTCGGAGCGGCCGATCCAGTTGCGCTGCATGGTCTTGACCGATTCCGGCCAGCCCGGCAGTTCGTCCAGACCGTCCAGCAGTTCCTGGGCGTAATCGGTGATGCGCAGGAACCACTGCGGGATCTCGCGCTTCTCGACCAGTGCGCCGGAACGCCAGCCGCGGCCATCGATGACCTGCTCATTGGCCAGCACGGTGTTGTCGACCGGGTCCCAGTTCACCACCGAGTTGCGGCGATAGGCCAGGCCCTTGCGCATCAGGCGGGTGAACATACGCTGCTCATGGACGTAGTAGTCCGGCGTGCAGGTAGCGAACTCGCGCGACCAGTCGATCGCATAGCCCAGCGACTTGAGCTGGCTGCGCATGTGGGCGATGTTGGCGTAGGTCCATTTGGCCGGCGCGGTCTTGTTCTTGATCGCGGCGTTTTCGGCCGGAAGACCGAAGGCGTCCCAGCCCATCGGCTGCAGCACGTTATGGCCGGTCATGCGCTTGTAGCGGCTGATGACGTCGCCAATGGTGTAGTTGCGCACATGGCCCATGTGCAGTGCACCGGACGGGTACGGAAGCATCGACAAGCAGTAGAACTTGGGCTTGTCCGAGGTTTCGTTCACCTCGAATGCTTTTTCGGCCTCCCAGAATTTCTGGGCGGCGGCTTCAACCTGCTGGGGATCGTAGATATTCGGTTCGACGCTGGACATGTCAACGCTGGGCAACGGCAAAGCGGCAAAGGGTACCGCAGTGCATCATTGCACTCCAATCCGGGCGCAGACCAGCATCCAACAAGACCCGCAGGTCATTGAAATATAGAGCTTTTAAAAAACCAGCAGATTCTCAAGCCAGCACCAAGCGCGTCGCCTGCGCGAGCCCTGCCCCGCCAGTGCGGTGATTGCGCCCCGCCGCTCAGCTGCGCGGCGGGGCCAGCCGGGCCGCGCCCAACAGCCAAACCAGCCACCCCAGGAACGCCAAACGCTGCGCCATTGCCACCGGCATCGCGATCTCGAACAGGAACGCACTGCAGACAGCCCAAAGCGCGCAGACCACCGTCAGTGTCGACAAGGAGCGCCAGCCACTGGCCTTGCCCGCCCCAAAACGCAGGGCGATGGCGGCAGCAGTGAACGCCAGCAGCCACAGCAACCAGGCACTGGCGTGGAACTGACTTGCTCGGTTCT
Organism: Stenotrophomonas sp. STEN020; assembly: GCF_056760195.1. Classification (NCBI taxonomy): domain Bacteria; kingdom Pseudomonadati; phylum Pseudomonadota; class Gammaproteobacteria; order Lysobacterales; family Lysobacteraceae; genus Stenotrophomonas; species Stenotrophomonas sp. STEN020. Next base: position 19,434 of record NZ_JBRREI010000040.1, on the reverse strand, counting down.
CGATATCCTCCACATCCAGCGGAAACAGGCCCATCGCGGCAAAGGCGATGGCTGCCAGCAGCAGCATCTGCCCACCTACCCGTAGCGGACGCGGCGCGCTCGCCGGCATGCGCAGGATCAGGTCCAGCATCGCAATCGCCGCCAGCAGGCCCGCCACTACGAACCCCAGCAGACTGAAGGCGGTGCCACCGGGGATACCGCGCGCACCCAGCAAGGACACCGGATGCAGCATCTGGTCGTAACCGCGCAGCTGTGCGCCGAAACCCGCCACTGCGGCAATGAAAACCACCGCTGCCAGAGGACCGGCCCAGGCCAATACATTGTTCCACTTCAACACAGCACACCTTGTCCCGCTCTGGCCGGGGCACAGCTGCCACGACTACCGGCCGCCATTGTGAGGGCTGCGACCGACAATGACATCGGTCGCCCACCTCGAAAGCTCCGACTCAACCACCGTTCACGACAATTTCGACCCGCCGGTTCGGCGCCAGGCAATCCAGCAGTGCGGCGCCAGCAGCGTCATCACATTGCACCAGCGGCGCGCTGTTACCGCGCCCCTCGGCATGGATGGCGCCAGCGGGAATGCCTTGCTGCACCAGATAGCTGCGCACACTTTGCGCACGTCGCCGCGACAATTCCATGTTGTAGGCGTCGCTGCCGATGCGATCGGTGTAGCCGATGATGTTCAGCGTCACCGCCGCGGTGCTGGCACGGAGTTCCTGCACGAACTCATCCAGCTTTGCCCGACCGGCGGCTGACAGGTTGGCGCTGTCAAAAGCGAACAACGCATCAGCCGACAACCGCAGCGGTGCGACCACCGGTGGTGGCGGAGGCGGCGCTGGCGCAGCAGGGGCAGGTGGCGGTTCCAGCAAGGCCGCGCAGCTGCCCGGCTTCCATTCCTGCCCGGTGGCCACACCTTTGGAATCGAACCTGACCTGGAACTGGCATTGGATCGGCTCAGCCCCAACCGAGCGACGGAAATTGAATACATAGTTCCACTCGCGCACACCCCACAAACCCTCGTTGAACTGTGGCGTACCCAGCAACTCCTGAATCTGACGCTTGTTCATACCTGGCGCGTACTGGCGCAGGTTGTCCAGATTTACATAGGTGCCGCCTGCGGGATAGGCGCGAGCCGGGTCCGGAAACTCCTCTCGCACGTTGCCCTTGCCACAGGCGGTCAGCGTTGCCAGCAAGGCAAGTACGGTCCATTTCCTGTTCATAGCGTCCTCGATACATAGCCAGGGTTGTCTGCTTGCAGGTAGCCGTTTGCAGTGCTCACCACTGGAAACCGGCACCGACGGTCACCCCGCCATCGCCGCGGGTATTGGCCGAGCCACTAAGCTTGTAGATCCAACGGCCGCCATCGGTGACCCCGGACACGCCCACCGCCATGCTCGACTCACCGTGGAAGGTACTGGCCGCCATCGACGCCATGCGCCTGCCCGCCTCGGTGGGCTGCGGCAGACCCGCCATCGCCATTGCCGAGGCCACGCCGGCAGAGGCCCGGTCATCGATGCGCTTGATGTCGCGAGTAACATCATTGAAGCGTTGATCGGTGTAGTTCTTCGACCAGTTCATGACCTCCCCCATGCCCTTGTTGAGTTGAGCGACATTGACTGCATCGGTGGGCGCAACGCCGGTACCAACGTTGTGGATGACGGTGCTGGTGCCCGGCCGCCCCATGGTCACGCTGGCGTAGTTGGTGCTGCCGTCGGTGTTCTGGTCATAGCGCACCGTGCCCTGCTGCGAGGCCTGCAGCTGGCGCACGTTGACCGCGTCGGTGGCCGCGGTGCCATCGCCTACGTTGGTTATCTGCCGCTCGGCGCCCGCGGCGCCGACTGACACGGTATTGGCGCGGGTTGCCACCGAGCCTGCACCCAGAGCCACGCTGCCGGCGGCGGATGCGTTGGCACCGTTACCGATAGCCACCGCCTGGTTGCCGCTGGCCGTGGCTTGCGGACCAGCAGCCACGCTGTCCTGGCCGGTAGCCGAGGCCGCCGCCTTGGTTGAATTGACGGCAAAATACTGGTTTCCGGCACCGCCGTTCTGGATGTTGTCGATGCGATTGTTGACGTTGACGATGGAGCCATTCATTGCAGCCAGTGCATCGGTGACATTGCCCAGCGTTTGCTGGCTGCCAACACCACTACTGTTGATCGAAGTGACATTGAAGCTGGCTGCGCTCCACTGCCCGGTGCTGCTGTTGTACTGCAGCGTGCCGCCGATGGCCGACGCAAGCGCCTGGTTGGTTGCTGCCAGTTGCCCACCATTGATCGCATCCAGGCTTCCAGTGGTGACACTGCCGGCAGCCACATTGCCCAGGGCCACCGCCGCACCACTGCCATTGCCGGTCAAACGTACTGCGTTGGTCGGATTACCGGCAGCGTCGGCGATGTATTTCACCGCCAAGGGATCGCTGCTGCCCGGGACATTGCCCGGCAACAGATTGCGCAGGTTGAGCAGCGAATCGCTGATTGAGCTGAACGCGCTGCCGATGTTTGCATACGACTGCAGCGAAGCCGCACCCAGCACACCGATGCTGTTGATCTGGTAGTTCGGTGCACCAAGCACACCACCGTTGAAGGTCGCGCCGCCCCCCAGGTACGCCGCCATCGAGCTGCCCAGCCCAAACAGCTGCCCACCGTTGACCGCTTCCATGCTACCCGCTGCGACCGCACCGGCCGCGAGATTTGCCAGGACCGTGCCACTGACCGCCTGGCCGCTGCCCAGCGTAACCTTGCTGTAGTTGATGACGCCATTGACGTCTTCGTCATAGACCACGGCTGCCAGGCCAAGATCATCAATCTGATCCAGCGCGCCACGCAGTTGCTTGACGTTTACCGCATCGGTGTCCTGGCTGCCGGCGGCGACATGGGTGATCTGCCGCTCGCGCCCAGCCGAACCCACAGCTACTTCACCGATGGAGGTTTGCGTAGCGGTCAATCCGAATGCGGTGTAGTTGTCCTGGCCACCGCGGGCGGCATTGGACTTGAAGCCAAGCGCCACGCTGTTGGCCTTATCCGAGGTTGCACCAGCACCGATCAGGGTCTGTGCGTTGGCGGTGCCCTTGGCGCTGTCGCCAACCACCACCGAATGACCCAGCCGGGCGTCGTAGTCGGCGGTCGGGACACCGGTCTTGCCGCCTGCGGCATCGATGAACACCTGGTCCGCGGTCTGCGTTGCCAACCGATGCTCGGCATTGCTGCCGATCACCACTTCCTTGGAGCCATTTGCAAACGCACCGTCACCGATCAGCACCTGGTAATCCTGCGCTGCTGGCACTGCCCAGCATTTGGCAGTCACCGCACCCAGCACGTTGAGGCAGTCGGAGGCCCAGCCCGGAGCGCCGTCCGGCAACACCAAGCCAAGCAGGCCGCCCGGATCGCCATTGTTGATATTGGTGATGTAGCTGTCGGAGGTAACCCCTCCGATCAGGGTCAAATGCGAGTTGCCGCCGGTGCTCAAACCACCCAGCCCGTCCAGCAGACTGCCTACCGGACTCAGATTAACCACCGGCAAACCCAGCACCGATACCTCGGAATAGGTCTGCATCACGTTGGTGCTGTTGACCTTCAGGCTACCGCTGTTGATATAGCCGTTGCCCCCCAGAATGGAGGTAAGCGGCGAATCCACCAGTTGGTTCACCGAGCCAACCAGCCCACCATTGCCGACGATCAGGCCAGATGGGCCTGCACTGGGTGCCGGCGGTGCAGCGGGCACCACCGGAGTGCCGGTGAGGCCGCCAACAACGTTCGACAACCCACCGGTCACACCACCGATCACGCCACTCAGTGCACCGGTCACACCACCCACGCCCGATCCAGAGCCGACGATGCCGCCCAGCGTATTGCCGGTTGCACCCAGCAGCGTGGAAGCAGTGTTGCCGACCGTTCCCAGCAGACTTTGCACCGTGCCGGTCACGTCGCCGTTGGCGAGCGCGCCGGTCGTGTCCTTCAGCCCGCCGGTCAGCGTGCCAACCGTGTTGGCGACACCTGTGCCCAGCGTGTTCGAACCGGTCACGCCACCCACCACCGCACCGAGAAGATCGCCAACGCCGTCCAGCACCGGCGCAGTGCCATCGACCACGCCATTCACAACACCACCAAGACCCGCCCCCTCGATCAGCCCGCCGGTCAGATCTTCGACGGCGCCCACCGTGCCAGTCACGGCGCCAAGCACCGGATTGCCGCCTTGCTCTGCGCCTGGCAGCAACAAGTCGCCCACACCCGCAACGCCACTGCCAAGTTGGCCGGTAACCGAGGTCACCGTTGTGCTGACGTGTGAGGTGAGCGTTTCCACCGCAGCCATCGGCTGGCCTGCCAGCACCGCGCCAGTCACTTCCTTTACCGCACCAACCGTTGAAGCCAGCGCGCCCTGCAACGGGCTTCCACCCTGCTGGCCCGGCAGCAGCCCACCGACCAAACCTTCAACGCCGCTGCCCAGATGCTGACCAAGCGGCGTCAACGTCGTCCCCACATGCGAGGTGAGCGTTTCCACCGCAGCCATCGGTTCGCCGGTCAGCACTTCGCCGGTGAGCTCCTTGACCGCACCAGTCGCTGAAAGCAATGTTCCGTGCAACGGACTTCCGCCCTCCTCTTTGCCCGGCAACAGCACCGCGGCGATGCCTTGCAGGCCCGCACCAGTTCCGGTCAACGGGCCAACCGTTGCAGTAACTGCAGCATTGGCCGAAGCCGCCAGCGGCTTCACTGCGAGCGCGGCATCCGCTACGACGGACAGCGCTGCAGCTGGTGAATTTGCCCCACCATGTGGATGCAGCTTCGGTAACGTGGCGCTCACACCCACCCGTGCGCGTATCGCGGCTGGCGCAGTGGCGACATGCGGCTTGACCGCGACTGCCGCCGACGCGTCCACCTGCAGCAACGCCGGTGACCTCACCGAGGCGTTGAGCGCAGCACCAGCGCCGACTGTCGGCAGGCTGGTGGCGACAATCTGTTGTGCGTCGGTGTTGCTGTACTTGGCGACCAGGTCCTGCAGGTCGGCAAGCTTGGCGTCGGTTGCCAACGCTGGCCCGGCCATCGCCAGCGCGATGGCGCTGCCCAGACCAGCCAGCCGCCACGACATCGACGGCGACAAACTTGCCGGACCAGAACGTTTCCCCTGTGCGCTGGCCAGTTCGGAACCTACGACGAAGGCATTGAGTGTGCGGTTCCAGACCAAACGATAAATGCGGTTCATGTGGCGCCTCCGGTTCGACCCATCCGGGCGCGGACAGGTCTTGGTTCGTGAGGCCAGTACAACGCTTGTGCACGCGATGGTTTGCCCACATCCGGCACATCCATAGGGCAATTTGGCAAAGCGATACCCGTTAGCGGCACGCAGATGCACGTATTCGGCAACCGCAGCGATTAAGTGATGGGCATCACACAGCGGTTCTGCGCAGCTCAGGCAGGCGAGTACGTGCCGCGCATCAAGGTCTCGCTCGGCAATTCACCAAACACCTTGCGGTAGCTGTCAGCAAAACGCGACAGGTCCCACAGGCCGCAGCTCAACGCGATTGACTTGACCGACTTACGGCCTGCATCCGCACTGGACAGGCTGCGGCAGGCCTCACATAGGCGCAGCATCGACAGATAGCGCACCGGGGAAATCCCCACCAGTTCTTCGAAGGCATAGCGCAATGCCCGCTCACTAACCCCAGCGGCGTCGCACAGCTCGTGCATATAGATATGGCGACGCAGATTCGCATACATCATGTCTTCGGCGCGACGAAAGATCAGATAACGAGCGCGTCTGCTGCGATTGCAGCCAGCGCGTTCTGGCGCGCGATTGGTCACTACTTCCTTGACGTGGGCATCGAGCATGGCGTCGATCTCATCGCTCCCGACTTCACCTTGGTGGATGCGCTCGTGCAACCCCTGGTAGTAAGCCTGCAGCGGAATGTGTGGGCGGTTACTCAACACCGGTACGCCAGCCGCCTCTTCCAGAATACCTCCTAGACGCTGCGCTGCCGCACGCTCTTGGAAGCGCTTGAGTGGGACCAGCACAAAGGTCATCCGACTGCCGGCACCCAAGGCAAATTCGGTTACCCCCTCAGGCATCACTGACACGATGTTTCCAGACACCAGAGGCACACCATGGCACCAGCTGCTTTCCGGATCCACTGTCTGCAGGCATCCCAATAGGCACCAATCCAGCGGCAGCATGAAGCGGCCACGTGTACGCGCGCCAACCTCGAACGTACACAACAAGGCCTGGTCGTGAACAAACGAGGTGATCGATGCCGTGGGTGGCTGGTCATCAAGCAGCACCAGTTCAACGTGGCACACGCGAAGCGTGCCGCTCAGCGACGCCAGATCAAATGATCGCAAACCGTTTCCGCCGACTACCGCATCCATGTGAACGCCTTTGCGCCCCTGAGTCAGGAACGCGCTTCAGAAGCTCGACTATCCGCTGCAGGTAAAAGAACCAAACCTGCAATCCCCTGCCGCACAGCCTGAAACTCGCATTACGGAACCGCCAAGACAGACGCATTCAACATCCTTTGCGCCTTGGATACTGACAAAAAAAACAAGCCTTCACGCCGACTCCGGCGCCCCCAATAGCGAAGTCCATCACATATATGAAAAACAATTCATTCTTGCCGAATCTGCGCATCCGTGGGAGCGCCCGATTGCAATGATGCTTCCGGGCATGCGCTGCATGCCGACAGGGGACAACGGAAGCAAAGGTAGGAAACTGCCGGCACAACCCGGCAGCCTGAGCAACCGTCGGCACACTCTTGCCGGTGTCATGAGCATCCCAATGACCTCAATCGGGCAGCAATGCCCATCGCCCGGCTTTCTGTCGGAGCAACACCGACACCGGGTCATCAGGGAGAACATCATGAACGCACAGCTGCGCAGGTTTTTCCGGGAAGAAGATGGTGTTACCGCACTTGAGTATGGGCTGCTGGCAGCCGTGGTGGCGGGCCTGATCATATTCTTCGCACGCGATGGCCTGAAGACGGTTTTCACAACCGTGCTTGCCAAACTTACTGCACTGGTCAGCGGCGCCGATTCAGCCGGCGGCGGCAGTGGCGGCGGCATGATCTGAGCCAAGCACGAGGCCACCAACATGACCTTCGCCTACCTGGTCGCGCTGTTGCTTGGGGCCCAGGTCGCCATAAGCGACCTGATGGCCCGTCGCGTTTCCAACCGGGTACTGCTATCCGTGTTGGCGTGCACAGCAGCGATGCAGCTGTTGCAGATCGGAGGCTCGCCGTCGTTCGCCGATTGTCTGCTTGGTGGCGCGCTCGGACTGGCGGTACTGCTACCGTTCTATGCCATCGGCTGGATGGGTGCGGGCGACGTGAAATTGTTTTCCGTCATAGGCTTTCTGCTCGGAAGCGGCGCGCTGCTACCGGTCTGGGTCATCGCCAGCTTGGCTGCCGGAGCCCACGCGCTGCTCCTCGTTGCATGGTCTTCGCTAGCACTGTACGTACCGCCCCGGCTCTTACGAGCGGTGCAATCGCTACAAGGCCCGGCCGTTCTTCACGACTGGCAGATGGATCTGCGTTCTGCACGCCAAGGTCGGCGTGGCATTCCCTACGCCGCCTACATGGGCCTGGCACTGATAGCCGTCGTATTGCAGGGAGGTACGCATGCCTAGGTATCCATCTCCAAACCGGCATCTTCCAAATCGGCAGCGGACGCGCGGTGTGGTAACCATCGAATTCGCCTTGATGATGATGTTTGGCGTATTGCCCCTGCTGTTCATCACCTTCACCGGAGTGATGATCTTTGCCGCACAGCAGTCACTGGCGTTGGCCGCCGGTGAGGGGGCTCGTGCAGCCTTGCGCTATGGAACCACCGCAGAACGGCGCAGCAATGCCTGCCAGGCCGCCGCACGTTCGATGCAATGGCTGTTGAATTATTCAAAGACATCGGCCGCCTGCAGCAGTGCCAGTGCCGCACCGATCGCGGTCTCTCAACCTTATGTCTGCGCTGCCGATAGCACTATCAAGTGCATCAAGGTGACCACCTCGTACGACCATGATGCGCATCCCTTCATGCCGGGCACTGGCACCTTGATGGGCTGGACCATGGGCAAGTCATTGAGCAGTACCGCCGTTGTTCAACTGGATCTAGGCGACCGCTAAACGCGGACTCCAAGGGGGAGGAGCTTCAAGATGCCCAAGGCAATACGCATAGCTGCAATCCTGCTGTTGGCCGTTGCAGCACTGCTGATGGTGCTTGCCTTCGGAATCGGCCGGCGCGCAGCGCCAACCACCGAGATCAGCAGCGCGACGCTGCCGACCAATCCACCCAAGCGGATGATGGTGGTCGCCAGCAAGGAGCTCCCCGCCGGCCAACCAATCACAGGTGCCGATCTCACCATCACCGAAATGGCCTTGCCGCCAGCTAACGGCTATAACACCATCAGCGAGGTGGAAGGACGTACGCCGGCAAGGAACATCGCTGCCGGCGCGATGATCACCAGCGAACAATTGCTACAAGGCATCGCCATTGGCATCAAACCTGGCGAACGCGCGGTTGCGGTGCCGGTTGACGAGCTTGCCGGGGTCAGCAACCGCGTCACCCCCGGCGACTATGTCGATGTGTTCATGAGCCTGCAGGACCCATCCAACCCTGGCAGCGGCCAGACCAATACCCAGGCACGACTGCTGCTCTCACGCCTACAGGTATTGGGCTACGGCAACGCCGATGTGGGCCAAGCAAGCAGCCGCGCCGACGAACAGAGCAACGAGGTTGGTACTTCGTCACCGGAGCCGGGCAGCCGAGCCGAAACCATCGCATCACGTGATGGTCGTAGCAGTGGCTCTGCCAACGCTGATGCGGCGCAGGCACGCAGTGCGATTCTGGCCGTCCCGGTACAGGATGCAGGGCGTCTGCTGCTGGCCGCACATAGTGGCAAATTGTTCCTCGCGTTGCGTAATCCTGGCGACACTGGATTGGCGGATGAGTCTATCTTTACAACGCCGGCAGCGGTGCTGGCGCTACGCGGCAATCTGGACGAAACAGCAGTCGAAGCCGCTGCGCGCCCAGAAAACCGCGCCTATGCGGGTATCGACCTGAAGGCACTAGCCGGTGGCAGCAGCCGCTCACCGCCCGCAGCGGCCACGGCTTCGGCCGCGCCGCAGCGCCGCCGCAGCGCACGGCCAGCTGGCCGCCAAGGCATCGAGATCATCCGCGGCACGACCCCATCCAATCAGCAGTCTTCGCCATGACCGGGGGAATCCTCTTGCACCAGCGTTCTTCCATCACCGCGTCTGCGTTGTTCACCTTGGCGCTATTGGCGGTGAGTGGCTTCATTCCACCACTGACCCAGGCCGCGCAGGCACAGGCGAGCAGCAACAGTGTTGTGCTCGAACTCAATGAGCAACGCCCTTGGAACCTGCCAGCCGGCGTTGAACGGATCGCCATCGCCGACCCCTCCATCGCAGACATCACTCGTATCGGCCGCAACAGCGAGGCCTTGTTGGTGGGCAAATCCGCTGGCAGCACCACCCTGCTGTTGTGGCTGCAGAAGCAGGCCGCACCAACCCGCATCCGTGTTGACGTGCGCAACGCGGTACAGGGCGGGCTACTGGATGGCAGCGCCAACGGGCTCACCGTGCAGGCGGGCCAAGCCCTGCTATCAGGCAGTACGGGCTCATTGCTTGAGCACGAAGCACGCCGCAAAGCAGCGGCTTCGGCTATCGGCGAAAAAGGCCTGATCAGCGACGCAACCACCATCAGTAGCGGCGGTGTAGTGCAGGTCGAAGTCAAGGTGGTGGAGTTCAACAAGAGCGTACTGCGCCAGGTCGGCATCAGTTTCAAGAACATCAATGGCGGCTTCAGCTACGGGATCACCTCGCCAAGTGGCAGCAATGACAGCGGTGCGCTTTCATCGGCATTCAAGCTGGTAGCCAAATCCATCCCCGGCGCCTGGGATGCCAATATCGATCTGCTGCAGGCCAATGGCATGGCCCGGGTACTCGCCGAGCCGACGCTGGTTGCTTTGTCCGGCCAGAGCGCAAGCTTTCTGGCCGGTGGCGAACTGCCGATCCTCGAGCCGCAAGGGCTTGGTACCACCACGGTGACCTTCAAACCCTTCGGCATCGGCCTGACCGTCACCCCGACCGTATTGTCGGCCGACCGCATCGCGCTGAAGGTGGCACCGGAAGCCAGCGACCTGGACTACACCCGCGGCATCACCCTGGATGGCACCCAGATTCCCGCCATCTCCACCCGCCGCGCCGACACCACGGTGGAGCTTGGCGACGGCGAGAGCTTCGTCATCGGCGGGCTGGTCAGTAGCCAGCTGTCCTCCAATGTCAACAAGATCCCTCTGCTCGGCGACATCCCGATTCTTGGCTCGTTCTTCCGCAACCTCAGCTACAAGCGCGAGGACAAAGAGCTGGTGATCGTGGTGACACCGCGTCTGGTCAAACCGCTGGCACGTGGCACCGAAATCCCGCTACCCGGCCAACGCGAAGCACAACCCAAACTACCGGTCTGGGGCGCGTGGTTGCTGCACCCGGCCAGCCCCGACCAACTCCCTGGCTTCTCACGCTGAAGTGCCCCCATGCCCCCGGTGATGCCCTTGCCCCAGACCCAGAGCCATCCCGAATTGAATCTGCTGCTGTACGCACCGGACAACCGCCACATGGCGCGTCTGGGTTCCGTACTCGCGGGGCAGGCCAATCTGCGCTGGGTCGATAGCCGCGAAACCAATCCGCGCCAGCTGCTCGACGCCGCTACCGGCTCGGCATTCGTGTTGCTCGACTATTGCGGTGGCAATGCTGCGTACTCCACCGACGTCGCCCGGCAACTGCACGCCCTGCCCGACTGCCCTGCACTGATTGGATTGGGCACTACCGGGCCGGAACAGGCTGCACACCTGTTGGCGGCGATGCGTGCGGGCGTCTGCGACTTTGTCGATATCGACAACAGTACGGCCCAGATGCTGGAGGTGTTTGAGCGCGTCGGCGCGGCTCCCAGCCCGGTGCGCGCGAGCGCTGCACCGGAACTGCGACCGGACGGCCGTCTGATCGTGCTGCTAGGAGTGCGACCCGGCGTCGGTACCAGCACCTTGGCAACCCATCTTGGGGTGAGCTTGGCCGACCAGAACCCGGTCTCGCCCGATGTTGCCGGCCTGCAGGGTTGGCTGCTGCTGATCGACCTGGGCCAACCCGCTGCAGACTCCGCGCTTTACCTGGGCATGGAAAGTCACTTCAGCTATGAAGAAGCACTGCGCAGCGTCGAGCGGATGGATCGCACCTTTGCCGGCACCGCGTTTGCCCACCACGCCAGTGGCATGGCCCTGCTCGGAATCGCCAGTGGCAGCCTGCTGAAAAAGCATGAGCCCATCTCCCTGCTCGACCGTCTACGCACAGTCTTCCCGCTGAGCCTGTGCGATGTCGGCGGCCTGCCGGTGCAACTGCTGCCTACCACGCTGCTCAAGAGTGCGTCCGAAGTCTGGTTGGTTACCGACCAAGCGATTGGTTCCCTGGTATCGCTGGACCAGACCATGCGCGAGTTGGAAAGCCGTGGCCTGCGCGACGAGCGCCTGCAGCTGATCGTCAACCGTTTCGACGCCAACGGCGGACTGGCCGACACGCAGATCGCACAGCGCTTCAACGTGCCGTTGTTGGCCACCATTCCCGACCGTTCACGGGTGCTGCGCTCCAACGCAGGACTGGGCCGTCTGTTGACCGACGCTGCTCCGCGTGACCCCTATCTCAAGGCCTTGCAGCCTCTGCTGCAGCGCCTGGAAAGGCGGCGACCTGCGACCCCGCCAACTACCTTGCCGGCCTCACCGCTGGCTCGTCTCGCCAATCTGCTGGGTAGATAACAATGGAAGACAAAGTCACCCCCTTGTCCCCCCGTATCGCCGCAGCCGCACTGTCGGTGGAGCCGGTGCCGAACGTGCCGTTCGAGCAGACCGAGCAGTTCCAGACCGTGCTGTCGGCAGCACACGAATACCTGTTGAACCATGTCGAAGACCAGCGGGTCGATATCGACTCCTGGTCACCGGAAACCATCGGCAAATTCGTGCGCACGCAGACCGCGGCCTTCGTCAAGGAATGGAAGATCCCGGTCAACGCATACGAGATGGAAGCCGTTGCCAGCGCCCTGCACAAGGAACTGACCGGATTTGGTCCACTGGATGACCTGCTGCACGACCCGGAGATCGAGGACATCCTGATCAACGGCTACAAGGACGTACATGTCTCGGCCGGCGGCATGCTGCGCCGTTCTACCCAGCGCTTCGGTGACGACCGCCATCTGCTGCGCATCCTGCGCCGCATCATCGCCCCGCTCGGCCGCCGCCTGGACGACTCCAATCCAATGGTCGACGCGCGTCTGCCCAATGGCGGCCGTCTCAACGCCATCATCTCGCCGTTGGCCGTTGATGGGCCAATGGTATCGATCCGCAAGTTCCGCAAGGATCCGTTCACGCCCGACGAACTGCTGGGACGCGGCGCCTTCGACAAGCCGATGTACGCCCTGCTCAACGCGATGGTGCGCGGCCGCTGCAACATCCTGATCTCCGGCGGCACCAGCTCCGGCAAGACCTCGCTGCTCAACGCGCTGGCGACCTTCATCCCGCACAACGAGCGCGTCATCACCGTCGAAGACACCGCCGAGCTGGCCCTAAACCACCCGCACGTAGTGCGGCTGGAATCACGCATGGGCGGTTTTGACGGCAGCGGCGCGGTCAGCATCCGTGAGCTGGTCCGCAACAGCCTGCGCATGCGCCCGGACCGCATCGTGGTCGGCGAAGTACGTGGTGCTGAGGTGTTGGAAATGCTGCAGGCGATGAACACCGGCCACGACGGCTCAATGGCCACCGTGCACGCCAACAACGCCCGCGACTGCCTGTATCGATTGGAAATGCTGGCCGGCTTTGCCGGCTTCCAGGGCAGCGAAGACAGCCTGCGCCGACAGATCGCCGGCGCCATCGATTTCATCGTGCAGATCTCGCGGCTGGGCAGTGGCCGCAGGGTGATCGTCTCCATTACCGAGATCACCGGCGTCAGCGACAACGTCATCACCAGCCAGGAGCTGTTCAAGCACGAAGCCTGGATCGACCAGGACAGCCGCGAGCGCGACCGCTGGATAGGTCTGGGCTTCCACCCGCACTGCCACAAGCTCGAACCGTTCCGGCAGGAACTGCGCGAGGCCAACATGGGGAGCTTCCCTTCATGATGCTGCCCTTGCTGCTCGGGAGCTTTGCGGTGCTGCTGGTGGCCTTGGCCATGGGCCTGTGGTGGGGCCTGGCTACCCGCGTGCAACAGCGCGCCGCCGCCAGCCACGCCGACACCCGGCTGTCGCAGCCCGATCCGCAGCGCGCCGCCGATGAAGCGCGCAACAGCCGACCACCGAGCAAACGCTGGGCCGAGCTGCTGCGCCGGGCGGGATTGAAAGACTCGGTGCGCACGCTGATCCTGATCGCACTGCCAGGGATCGTCGCTACTATCGGTGCTGGCCTGCGCTTGGGCAGCGCCTGGTTTGGCGCCTTCGTGCTGGCGCTGTATCTGCTGGCCGTGGGGTTGTGGTTGTACCGGCGCATCGACAAGATCCAACAGCGGCTGGTCGCGCAGATGCCGGATTTCCTGGAAAACATGGTGCGCATGGCCGGCATCGGCAACAGCCTGTCGATGGCCTTCCAGAGCGCCACCCAGAATGTCGATCCGCCACTGCGCCCCATCCTCGACAACGCACTGACCTATACCCGCGCGGGCATGGACTTGGATCGGGCACTGCAACACGCCGCGCAGGCCTATCGTTTGCGCCCTCTGGAAATGCTGGCAGTGATCCTCGGCACCAGCATCCGCATCGGCGGGCGCAGCGACCAGATCCTGCAACGCATGAGCGACTTCATGCGCGATATGGAGGAGGTGCAGCGCGAACTGCAGGCGACCACCTCCGAGACCCGCATGTCTGCCTGGGTACTTGCGTTACTGCCAGTCGGCGCAGCCTTGTCGATGGCCTTGATGAGCCCCGACTTCTTCCAGCCCATGTTCCACGAACCGCTGGGCAAGAAAATCCTGCTGATTGCGGTGCTGCTCGAACTGTGCGGCGGCTTTCTGCTGTACCGGCTGGCCAAATCGCTATGACGCCGTCAATCGCCCCTCACCCCCGCCGGAGAGCCGCATGAACCAGCTGTACGCCATCGCCATGATGCTGGTCGTACTGGCCCTGGTACTGGCCGCGGCCGGCCTGCTCTATCGTGGGCGCCGTAGCCAGCAAGCGGGCGCGGCACTGCAGACCGCACTGGACACGGCCCAGCACCTGGAACAGGACAACGCGCCGAAAGCCGGTTGGTGGCGGCAGCGCCTGAGTGACCTTGCCGCCATCGGCCAACACTTCGACGGCAGCCGCGTGCAGAAAGCGCTGCTTGCGCCCGAGGACAAGCTGCTGTTGGAACAGGTTGGCTGGAACCACAACACCGGAACCGCCGCTTTTCTTGCCGCACGATTGCTGTTGGCTTTGCTGATGCCGTTCCTTGCCGTGCTGGTGTTGCGGCCGCACGGCAGCGACATGGTCATCATTCTACTGGTCGGTTTTGCGCTGGGAATTCTGCTGCCAAAACTGCTGTTGCGCAGCTGGGCCGGACGTCTTCGAAAAAAAGTGGACGAGGAACTGCCGTTGCTGATCGACCTGCTGCGCCTGCTACAGGGCGTCGGCTTCAGTATCGACCAAAGCCTGCAGATGGTTGGCGAGAAACTGCATATCGCCATCCCGGTACTCGGGCGTGAGCTGCAGCTCGCCAATGCCGGCTATAGTCGCGGCCGCAGTCGTGCGCAATCGCTGCGGCGCCTGTCTGATTCCTTCGACAACGACGACCTGCGCAGCCTCATACAGATGATATTGCAGGTGCACCAGCATGGCGGCGCCGTGCAGGAGCCCCTCAAGCAATTCGGCATGCGCCTGCGCGAGCAGCGCCGCATGAAGATGAAAGAGAAGGTCGGCAAGCTCTCGGTGAAGATGACCGTGGTGATGATGATCACCTTGTTGCCGGCGCTGATGCTGGTACTGGCCGGGCCGGCCATCATTTCGCTGGCAGCCGCGATCAAGGGGATGTAATGAAAGCCGACCTGATGAAGACCAAAGCACTGCTGCTGGTCGCACTGGCCCCTGCCCTGCTCGCGGGCTGTGGCGGCAACCGCGCCGCCTACAAACAACCGCCGCATGAACCAGCGCTGGTGGAAGCCGCGCAAGACGATCGCGGCATGTATCTTGGCCTGCTCAAACAGATGCAGCAGCAAGGCGCCTACTACGCCTCATTGGCGCATATCGACGCCTTCCGGCAACGCTTCGGCGACAGCCCGGAACTGCGCATCCTGCAAGCCAACGCATTGCGCGAAACCGGCGATGACCAAACCGCAGCCAGCATCTACCGGAGTTTGACCAGGGGCGCCCAGGCCGCACCGGCCTGGCATGGACTTGGGCTGATCGCGGCCGGCACACGTGACCACGCCGCCGCACAGCTAGCGCTCGACAACGCGGTGCGTGCCGACCCACTCAATGTCGCCTACCTCGGCGATCTTGGGTTTGCACTATTGCAGGCTGGTCAAGTCGAGCAGGCACGGGCACCGCTGGCCAAGGCGGCCGAGCTGGGGCCTGACAATATCCGCGCCATCTCCAATCTGGCGCTGTGGGCGTTGCTGTCCGGGCAGGCCACGACGGCGGAAAGCATGATGCAACGCGCGAATCTTCCTCCTTCGACCCGGAACGAAATCTACCGGCTCGCGCAGACCCTGCGACAGCCGGTTGCGGCTGCCATTCCTGCCGCATCGGCGGCAAGCAATGCAACCAGCTTGGCTGCGCAGCAGCCTGCAACCAGCAGCAGGCATGTCCCGCGTCCACCCGGCTCAATGCTTGATCGTTTCAGCCCCTCGTCGACCACTTCGCAGGAGGTAACGCCATGACCCGAACGGCAGCCATTGCAGCAGCATTGCTGCTGGGTACATTCGCAAGCTGCGCTTCCGCAGCCGACCAGCATGCACCGTTGATCGAACGCATGTCCGATACCAGCACCGGAACCAGCACAAACGCAGGCAATGCGGTTGCTGCAGCCGCGACGGATTCGGCCAGCACCTTTGCCGACCTGCCACGTTCACAAGTGGGTGACACCACCCGCGCCCTGCTGCAGCTGCAGGCCGACAACAGTCGCCCCGGCACCGTGCTGCCGATGCTCGGCGAGGCCGCCAGTCGCAGTTACCAACGCTATCTCAACAGCTTTGATCACCCCATTCCCGAGTACTTCGAAGCAGCGCTCCCCAATTCCAAGCAAGGCGGCGGCAGCCGCTGAGGCCAACCATGGACAGCCCGCGTAGGTCATCACATTCATTGTCACGCGCGCTACGCGATCCATCCAACAGCGCGCGCCAACGTGGCGGTGCGGGCCTGCCGATGCTGTTGCTGCTGCTCGGGCTGGTGGTGATACTCGGCCTGGTCGAGGTGGGCTACCTGTATTGGAGCAAGCGTGATGTTCAGAAGACCGCCGACCTGGCTGCACTGGCTGGGGCGCAGCGTCTTGAACAATGCACCACCGACTACAAGGACAACCTGGCTGCACGCCGCAACGCCACCACCGACAATGGTTTCCAGGGCCAGTTGACGGTCAGCTGCGGCTACTGGGGGGCCGAGCTGCCGAGCGGCGCTCGCTTTGTCGCCATCAGCAGCACGCGCCCACTGAATGCCGTCCAGGTCACCGCCTCGCGGCAAGCGGTACCGCTGCTGGGCCAGCTCACCTCCCTGCCGCGTATCAGTGCCACCGCCGTGGCCAAGCGCACCTCCCCCCAAGCAGCTTTCAGCGTCGGTTCGCGCCTGCTCAACACCAACAGCAACGCGCCGCTGCAGGGAATACTGCGACTGGTCGGTGTCGACTTGACCCAGACCCAGATCGCCAGCTATCAGGGCTTGGCCAACCTGAAGATCACCCCGCGCGGCCTGCTGCAGGCATTGGGCATTCCCGTTGCCACCGACATCAATGTCGGCGAATTCAACAATCTGCTGGCCGCCAACCAGGTGTCCGTCGGCAGACTGCTGGACGTGATGGCCAGCTTGGCCAGCCAACAGGGGCTGGCCGGCGTCGACCTGCGCCTGCTGCAGCAGAAGCTGCTTGGCGCCGGCATCAGCAACGCGCTGGTGCAGCTGGGCTCTACCGCCAGTAGCGCAGGCCTGTTCGCCAAGATCGCCGGCGGCAGCGAAGCGGCCAATGGCGCTCTGGATGTGGACCTCAATGCGCTCGATCTGCTTGGCACCAGCATCTCCATCGCCAATTCCAAACACGCCGTCGAGGTACCGCAGCTGGACGTGCTCGGCCTGCTCAAAGCCAAAGCAAGCATTGTCGAGCCCGCCTCGATCGGCATTGGCCCGGTCGGCACCACCGCCTACAACAGCCAGGTGCGCCTGTTCCTGGATATCGATTCGCAGCGGATTCCCGCACTCGGCACGGTACTGAACTGGTTGGGCACCCGCATCAAGCTGCCTACCTACATCGATGTGATCGACGGCTTCGGTCAACTCACCGCCATCGATTGTTCAAGCAAACCGGCCACAGCCACCGTCGACGTCACCAGCGCCATCGCCAATGTCTGCATCGGCAAGGCCACCACGCCATGGGACTCCACCCGCGAGCTATGCCGCACGGGGCTTGGCAATGAGACCCTGGTCAGCCTGCTCGGCCGCGATGTGCTCAACAAGAAAATTTCTCTTGAAGCCCTGTCACAACGCGATCAGCTGACCTTGAGTCCAGGCCAGACCGGCACGGTGAAACCCAATGATCTGAAGGTAGGCAAGCTGGTCTCGGACCTGGTCGATGCCTTGCTCGGCACCGTGCAGTCACTGTTCGCACCACAGGGCAACAGCACCGACGCGGCCAAGGATCTGGCGGTGCAGTACCTGGAAGCCACCAAGAAAAATGGCCTGTACCAGCCCGCCGTGGTGGTTCAGGCCCTGACCAACGGCAACAGCGATGCCAATCTGCCGGCACTGGGCAGCTGGACCACCGAAATCCCAACCTGCGAGAGCTGGCTTCTGGGCTGCACGCCGAAAAAAGTGCAGGGCGACGTATGGCAGGGCTTTCTCTACGAAACCACGATCAGCAAACCCAGCGTGCTCGGCGGCCTGCTCGACGTGCTCGGTCTGACATCTTGCCAAGGCCTGATCGCCGGCCTTGCCTTCAACGACTGCGTCAGCAATTCGCTGGCCAAATACCTGCAGACCAAGCCCGGTGGCCTCAGCGGCAGCGGCGGCTACAACCCGGTGACTGGCAGCGGCAACTGCAGCAGTGTGCTTTGCCTGCTGCTCAAGCCGGTGATCGACAATACCTTGCGACCGCTGCTCGATGGCGTCGGCAACCTGCTCTCAAAGCTGCTGTCGGACGTGCTGGGCCTGCAGCTGGGCCGCACCGACGTGCATATGCAGTCGATCCAATGCGGCCGCAGCCAGCTGGTCGAATGAGGGCCACCCCAAACAGTGCAGACGCCCACCCCGCAATGCTTTCCAGCGCCAGATCGCGTGCTATGCTCGGGTACGAACAAGGCGCATTCATGAAATGCGACGGCCATCGCAATTCGGGGGAATTACGAGGACTTATGACAAGGATCGAAATGCTTCCGAGCCGGTTTGGCTGTGCACTTTTTCTGGTTGTTGGCCTGCTGACGGCACCTGCCGCGATGGCCGGCCGTTGGCAGCGCGGTGAAGCCGAGGTACCGGCCGCCCCCGCCAACAGCGAAGACAGCGCCGTTGGCAATACCGTGGCCGAGCTGAAACGCTTGATGGGCAACCAGGAACTTACCGAGCTCCGTACTACCTACAACGGTAACTACGGTGCCAGCCTGCTGTTCCATGCCGACTCGCTGAACTATTACGTGGCGCTGTTCCACGAGAAGGAGTTCTGGCGGGTGATCCGCACCGACTCGGTGGAAAGCGCCGAATCGCTCTACCTCACCTTCGCTGAGCAGACCAAGCAGTTGGCCCAGGTCTATCTGGACACCATCCGCCTTCAGGCCGGCAAGGGCTATAGCGAGAAGCTGGTAGCGATGAACGAGCGCCGCCTGCGCGGCCTGCAGCAGGAAGCGGAGCAGCAACGCCAGCAGTCGCTGCAGGTCAGCAACGCCCTGCAGGAGCGCAAGCAGCAAGCCGTGGCACTGAGCTCGGACCTGCGCGCCACCAACACCCAGCTGGAAGCCTTGAACCAGCAGATCAAGGCCTTGCAGGCGCAGCAGGTCAATCCCGAGTTGACCCTGCCAGCCACCCCCAGCGTCGCCCCGGCGACCGCCGCCAACCCGGTGATCCACACCACCCAGGAACCGGCCAGCCACCCCTGAGGCCCCAAGCTTCAGCACGACAGACAAAACAGACGCCGCCGTCCTCCCAGAGGGCGGCATTTTTGTAGTGGGCGGGGGGCGGCCGCCCGGGGGGGCGAGCCGGCCCCGACGCCCCCCCCGGGCCGGGGCCGCAGCCGGACAGA
>NZ_JBRREI010000039.1:0-45002 GCF_056760195.1 Stenotrophomonas sp. STEN020 | reverse complement strand
GGGCCGCGGCTGAGCCTACACGTTTTGGCCCGAGCCTTGCGGGCATGGGCCAAACCCAGAAAACCAGCGCCCCCCCTGCATCTTGGGGGAGGGGCGTCCGCCGCGAAGCTGGCAACAATGAAATTACAGGCACCTTTGGATCGGATCGACTATCAGCTTCGCGGCTGACGCCGCTCCTACGGGCTGGATCTTTGGCAAGGCCTCTGCCGAGCATGGCTCGGCACTACAGTCGCCGCTTACTCCATAGCCGCTTCCAGCGCCTGCGACAGCCGCTCCACCGCAATCACTTCCATGCCCTTCACCGTGCCGGCCTTCGGCGCATTGGCCTTGGGCACGATTGCGCGTTTGAAGCCATGCGTCGCCGCTTCGCGCAGGCGATCCTCACCATTGGGCACCGGGCGGATCTCGCCGGACAAACCCACTTCGCCAAACGCAATGGTCTTCTCCGCCAGCGGTCGGTCCTGCAGCGAGGACAGCACCGCCAGCAGCACCGGCAGATCGACGGCGGTTTCCTGCACGCGAATGCCACCGACCACATTCACGAACACGTCCTGATCGCCGACCAGCACGCCACCATGACGGTGCAGCACCGCCAGCAACATCGCCAGCCGGTTCTGCTCCAGACCGACCGCCACCCGGCGCGGATTGGACAGCGGTGAGGAATCCACCAGCGCCTGCACCTCCACAAGCAACGGGCGCGTGCCTTCGCGGGTCACCATCACGCAGCTGCCGGGCTGGCGGGTACTGCCACCGGACAGGAAGATCGCCGATGGATTGGGCACTTCCTTCAAGCCCTTCTCGCCCATCGCAAACACGCCCAGCTCATTGACCGCACCGAAGCGGTTCTTGAACGCGCGCAGGATGCGGAAGCGGCTGCCACTTTCACCTTCGAAGTACAGCACCGCGTCCACCATGTGCTCCAGCACACGCGGGCCGGCGATACCGCCCTCCTTGGTGACATGGCCGACCAGGAACACGGCAGTGCCGGTTTCCTTGGCAAAGCGGACCAGCCGCGCTGCACTTTCGCGCACCTGGCTGACCGAACCCGGCGCCGCCGTCAGCGCCTCGGTCCACAACGTCTGCACCGAGTCGGCGACGATCAGCTTGGGCCGCGCCTTCACCGCGTGCTGCAGGATGTTCTCGACACCGGTCTCGGACAGTGCGTTGATGCCCTCCAGCGGCAGGTCCAGACGCACCGCACGACCAGCCACCTGCGAAAGCGACTCTTCACCGGTGACGTACAGCACCGGCAAGCTGCTGGCCATCTTGGCCACCGCCTGCAGCAGCAGGGTGGACTTGCCAATACCCGGGTCGCCGCCAACCAACACCACCGCGCCTTCCACCAGCCCACCACCCAGCACCCGGTCGAACTCGCTGATGCCGGTGGAAACCCGCAGATGTTCGGTCTGCTGTACATCCTTCAAGGCGGTGATCTTCGGCGCCTCGACCTTGCCGGCCCAGCCGCTGCGGCGTGCTGCCGGCGCCTTTGCCGAGGCGGCGGTCTCGAGCACGATCTCGCTCAGCACGTTCCATACACCGCATTCGGTGCATTGGCCCTGCCACTTGCTGTACTCGGCGCCACATTCGCTGCAGACGTATGCACTGCGGGTCTTGGCCATGAAAATTCCTATCTGCGTCAGCGCCGCAGGATAGCCCACCGATGTCGCAAAGGCTGCGACAACTAAAGTCCCCGCCGCCGCTGCCGCTAGGTAAGTGGGGCTCTGCTCCGTCTTGATGCTCCAGGAATCCGCATGATCGGCAGTTACAATCAGGGCCTCGTCGTCGTCTCGCTGTTGGTAGCGATCCTTGCCTCCTACACCGCGCTGGACATGTCCTCGCGCGTTGCCAGCAGCCAAAGCCGCAGGGCTGCACGCATCTGGCTGGTGGGAGGCGCCGTGGCGATGGGGTTGGGCATCTGGTCGATGCACTTCATCGGCATGCTGGCTTTCAAGCTGCCGATCCCGGTCGGCTACGACCTGTTTCTGACCGCCTACTCGTTGGCCGCAGCCGTTGCCGCTTCCATGTATGCGCTGTGGCTGGTATCGCGGCAACGGCTGCCAGTCAGCCGCCTGCTGGCAGGTGCGGTACTGATGGGACTGGGCATCGCCGCGATGCACTACATCGGCATGGCGGCAATGCGGATGCAACCAGGCATTGATTACGACCCTGCCTGGTTCACCGCTTCGATCCTGATCGCCATTGGCGCCTCGGCAGCGGCATTGTGGATCGCGCAGCGCCTGCGCCATGAGCAGCCCCGCCTGTTGCCGATGCGCCTGCTGGCATCACTGGTGATGGGTGTGGCCATCGTCGGCATGCACTACACCGGCATGGCCGCCGCACGCTTCCCCGCTGGCAGCATCTGCGGCGCCATCAGCGCCGGCGGGCTGGATACGCACCTGCTCGCAGGCCTGGTCATCGTCACCACCATTGCCACCCTGGCGGTCGCCCTGCTGGCCTCGGTATTCGACGGTCAGATGCGGCTGCGCACGGGCCTGCTGGCCCATTCGCTGGCCAACGCCAATGAAAAGCTGGTGCAGGCCGCGCTGCACGACCCGCTGACCCAACTGCCCAACCGGGTGCTACTGCAGGACCGCATTGAGCGCGCGATCGAAAAAGCCGACCGCAGCGGGTTCGGCCTGGCCTTGATGTTCTGCGACCTGGACGGTTTCAAGAACGTCAACGATGCCTACGGCCACCAGCTCGGTGACCGCCTGCTGGTGCAGTTCAGCAAAAAAGTCAGCGCTTTGCTGCGCAGCCAGGACACCTTCGCTCGCCTCGGCGGCGATGAGTTCGTCATCGTGATGGCGATCGATACGCCCGACGATGCCGCGCTGATGGCCGAGCAGATCAGCGCCGCCATCAGTGAGCCTTTCCTGATCGACAATGCCGAGCTGCTGGTCAGCACCAGCATCGGCATCGCGCTGTATCCGGAAGATGCCAGCAACGAACGCGAGTTGATGATGCATGCCGATGCGGCGATGTATCACGTCAAGCACAGCGGCCGGAACGGCCACGCGTTCTTCACCTCGACCATGCAGGCCGGCACCCGCCAGCGCCTGCGCCTGCTGCAGGACCTGCGCCACGCCACCACGCGCAATGAGCTGGTGCTGTACTACCAGCCCAAGTTCCCGGCCGGTGGTAGCCGCGCCAACGGCGCTGAAGCGCTGCTGCGCTGGAACCATCCCGAGCTGGGCCTGCTATCGCCCGATGTCTTCATTCCCGTCGCCGAGCGCAGCGGCCTGATCATCCCGATTGGCGAATGGGTGCTGGACGCGGCCTGCGCACAGCTGCGTAGCTGGCATGACGCCGGCAACACGGATTGGTCGATGGCAGTGAACCTGTCGCCGTTGCAGTTCGCCTCGCCGACACTGGTGGAGACTGTGCGCTGCGCACTTGAGCGCCATGCACTGGACCCACGCCAGCTGACCCTGGAAGTGACCGAAAGCACCGCGATGAAAGATGTGGACGCTAGCCTGCAGATACTGGAAGCCCTGACCGCGATGGGCGTACGCATCGCCATCGATGATTTCGGCACCGGTTACTCCAGCCTGCTTTACCTCAAGCGCATGCCAGCGACGGAACTCAAGATCGACCGTGCCTTCGTCCGCGACCTGGAGCACAACAGCGAGGATGCGGCCATCGTCTCCTCGATCATCGCGCTGGGCCGCACGCTGCAATTACAGGTCGTCGCTGAAGGTGTGGAAACCGAGGCGCAACGCAACTTCCTCGGTGAACTTGGTTGTGATGTGTTGCAGGGCTACCACCTGGGCCGACCGGTGGCGGCAGCGGATTTCATCAGCAGCAACGGCTGAAGCCAGGCCGCAACTGCGCGTAGTGCCGAGCCATGCTCGGCGGGGGCTTCACCAATAATTTCAATTCGCTTGTAGGAGCGGCGTAAGCCGCGAAGCTGGTGGATCACCAGATCTCAAGAATGCCGATTCCTGAAGGCATTCCTGCTTCGCGGCTTACGCCGCTCCCACAACTGCGGTTGGCTGATGGTTTGTTGGGAACGCCCTTGCCGAGCATGGCTCGGCACTACAAAAAAAAAACAAAGGCCGCCTTGCGGCGGCCTTTGTTATGCATCAAGTGATCAAGCCGCTCAGTGCATCATGTGGTGATTCATGTTCCACATGACCCACAGCGTGCCCAGCACGATGA
This sequence comes from Stenotrophomonas sp. STEN020, assembly GCF_056760195.1. Lineage (NCBI taxonomy): Bacteria > Pseudomonadati > Pseudomonadota > Gammaproteobacteria > Lysobacterales > Lysobacteraceae > Stenotrophomonas > Stenotrophomonas sp. STEN020. The sequence goes on along the minus strand of NZ_JBRREI010000039.1, from coordinate 40,844 downwards.
TGCCGATCACCACCAGGGTGAACATGCCGGCGTTGACGTTCCAGCGCGCAGCCGAGGAACGGTCAAGGTGCAGGAAGAACACCAGGTGCACCAGCAGCTGCAGGATGCCTGCAACCACGATCACCGCGCCGGTGGCGAAGCTCGACATGCCACCGCTCATCACCACCCAGAACGGGATGATGGTGAGCACGGCAGCCAGCACGAAGCCGATCAGGTAAGACTTGACGCTGCCGTGGCTCTCGCCAGCGGCACCGTGTGCATGATTGTCATGTGCGGACATTACATCGCTCCCGACAGATAAACGACAGAGAACACGCCAATCCAGACCAGATCCAGGAAGTGCCAGAACAGGCTCAGGCACGCCATGCGGGTCTTGTTGCGCGGGGTCAGGCCATCCTGCTTGAGCTGGACGAACATCACCGCCAACCACAGCAGACCAGCGGTCACGTGCAGACCGTGGGTACCGACCAGGGCGAAGAACGCCGACAGGAAGGCACTCTTGTCCGGGCCGTGGCCGTTGTGGATCAGGTGGTTGAACTCCCAGATTTCCATGCCCATGAAGCCGGCACCCAGCAGCCAGGTGATGGCCAGCCAGAAGAACATCAGGCCCTTCTTGGACTGGTGCATGGCGATCATGCCCAGGCCGAAGGTCAGCGAGGACACCAGCAGCAGCGCGGTTTCCCACGCCACGAACGGCAGTTCAAACAGATCCTTGGCCGACGGGCCACCATTGGTGCCGCCGGACAACACTACGTAGGTCACGAACAGGGTGGCGAAGATGAGCAGATCGCTCATCAGGTACACCCAGAAACCGAAGACGGTGTTCTCGCTGGTGTCGTGATGCTCGTGATGGTCATCGCCATGGTCCGCAGCGTGCGCTGCGGAACCGTGGGTCATCGTGTGGGCGTTCGTGCTCATGCCTTCACCTCGGTCTTCACCAAGCCCTGAGCTTCCAGGTGCTTACGGTGTTCGTTCTCGATACGTTCCACCTCGGCAGCCGGCACCCAGTAATCCACGTCCTTGTCGAAGGTACGGTAGATGAAGGTGGCGATCATGCCGACCAGGCCGATGATGGCCAGCAACCAGATGTGCCAGACCATCGCAAAACCCAGCACCAGGCTGAACGCGCCGATCACAACGCCAGTGCCGGTGTTCTTCGGCATATGGATGTCGCTGTACTTGGCCGGCTTCTGCCAGGCTTCGCCGCGCTGCTTGCGGTGCCAGAACTCGTCCAGCTCCTCACCCTTGGGCAGGGTGGCGAAGTTGTAGAACTGCACCGGGGAAGCGGTTTCCCACTCCAGGGTACGGGCATCCCACGGATCGCCGGTCAGGTCAGCGTTCTTCTTGCGGTCGCGGATCGACACGGCGATCTGGATCACCTGGCACAGGATGCCCAGGGCGATGATCGCAGCGCCGATGGCGGCAACCACGAAGTACGGCTGGTAGTCCATGTTCGGGTAGCTCTGCATACGACGCGTAGCACCCATGAAGCCCAGTGCGTACAGCGGCATGAAGGCCACGTAGAAGCCGATGAACCAGCCCCAGAATGCACGCTTGCCCCAGGTCTCATTCAAGGTGAAGCCAAACATCTTCGGCCACCAGTACGTGATACCGGCAAACATGCCGAACACCACGCCGCCGATGATGACGTTGTGGAAGTGGGCAATCAGGAACAGCGAGTTGTGCAACACGAAGTCGATGGCCGGGATCGCCAGCATCACGCCGGTCATGCCGCCGATGGTGAAGGTGACCATGAAGCCGATCGTCCACAACACCGGCGAGGTGAAGTGCACGCGGCCGCGGTACATCGTGAACAGCCAGTTGAAGATCTTCACGCCGGTCGGGATCGAGATGATCATCGTCGTGATGCCGAAGAAGGCATTGACGTTGGCACCCGAGCCCATGGTGAAGAAGTGGTGCAACCACACCAGGAACGACAACACACCGATCGCACAGGTGGCGTAGACCATGCCCTTGTAGCCGAACAGGGTCTTGCGCGAGAACGTGGCGATCACTTCAGAGAACACACCAAATGCCGGCAGCACCAGGATATAGACCTCCGGGTGACCCCAGATCCAGATCAGGTTGATGTACAGCATGGCGTTGCCGCCACCATCGTTGGTGAAGAAGTGCGTACCCAGGTAACGATCCAGGGTCAGCAGCACCAGGGTGATGGTCAACACCGGGAAGGCAGCAATGATCAGCAGGTTGGTGACCAGGGCGGTCCAGCTGAACACCGGCATGTGCATCAGCTTCATGCCCGGGCTACGCATCTTGAGGATGGTGATGAAGAAGTTGATACCGCTCAGCGTGGTACCCAGGCCTGATACCTGCAGGGCCCAGATGTAGTAATCCATACCTACGCTTGGACTGTATTCCAACCCTGACAAGGGCGGGAAGGCCAACCAACCGGTCGCGGCGAATTCACCGATCCACAGCGAAATCATCATCAGGCCGCAGCCTGCGACGAACAGCCAGAAGCTCAGCGAGTTCAGGAACGGGAAGGCAACGTCGCGGGCACCAATCTGCAGCGGCACCACCAAGTTCATCAAACCGGTGATCAGCGGCATGGCCACGAAGAAGATCATGATCACGCCGTGGGCGGTGAAGATCTGGTCGTAGTGGTGCGGCGGCAGATAGCCTTCGGCGCCGCCAGCGGCAACCGCCTGCTGGGCACGCATCATGATCGCGTCGGAGAAGCCGCGCAGCAGCATCACGAACGCCACGATCAGGTACATCGCGCCGATCTTCTTGTGGTCCACCGAGGTGAACCACTCCTTCCACAGGTAACCCCACAGCTTGAACTTGGTGACCGCGGCTACAACAGCCAGGCCGCCCAGCATCGCGCCGATGAGGGTGGAGAGCACGATGGGATCGTGCGGCAGTGAATCAAGAGAGAGTTTTCCAAGCATCGTCATTCTCCCGAGGTGCCGTGGCCGGCATGTGCGGCTTCGGCGGGCTCGTTGGCAGTGTGACCGGCGTGGCCGTCAGCCTCGGCGGCAGCAGCAGGAGCAGCGGCGGCAGGAGCGTCATGGCCCATGGCGGCGTGATCCATCGCGTCGTGGTCCATTGCTTCGTGGCCCATCGCAGCGTGGTCCATGGCTTCAGGCTGCATCGCCTCGTGGCCAGCACCTTCGTGCGACATCTTCTTGCCATCGTGCTTCATGCCGAAGTGGTGGTTCTCACCGGCGTGCTTGGCAATGATGGTGTTGAACAGGCCCTTCTCGGTGCTGCCGTAATAGGTCACCGGGTACCAGTCGTGGTTCTTCTCGGCGCCCAGTTCGGCGAAGGACTTCTGGTCCAGCACCTTGGCGTCGCCGCGAACCTTGGCCAACCAGGCCTGGTATTCCTCGTTGCTCACCGCGTGCGCGGTGAAATGCATCTTGCTGAAGCCGGCGCCGCTGTAATGCGAGGACAGGCCTTCATAGCTGCCAGCTTCGTTGGCAACCAGATGCAGCTTGGTCTCCATGCCGGCCATCGAGTAGATCATGCTGCCCAGATGCGGAATGAAGAACGCATTCATCACCGTATCGGCGGTGATCTTGAAGTTCAGCGGGGCATCAACCGGGAAGGTCAGCTCGTTGACCACGGCGATGTTCTCTTCCGGGTAGACGAACAGCCACTTCCAGTCCAGCGAGATCGCTTCGATCACCACCGGCTTGGTATCAGACTCCAGCGGCTTGTACGGATCCAGCGCATGCGAAGAACGCCAGGTCAGCACGGCCAGGACCAGGATGATCATGCACGGGATCGACCAGACCACCACTTCGATGGCGGTGGAGTGAGACCAGTTGGGCTCATAACGGGCCTTGGTGTTGGATGCGCGGTACTTCCACGCGAACACCAGCGTCAGCACGATCACAGGAATGACCACCAGCAGCATCAGCACCGTACAGGTGATGAGCAGCGTGAGTTCGTCCCGGGCGATCTGGCCCTTGGGGTCAAACAGGGCCCAGTCGCAGCCCGTCATCATGACGGCCATAGCGACAATGAGGCCCGGACGCAAAAAGCGTCCAAGAGTTTTCAACGGAATCATCGGTCGATCCAATTGCGAGGGAGAGCCGGACCTGGCAAGCCCATACATGCAAACGCAAACAAGCGCCCGGGGATTGCCCACCGGGGAGACATGTAGGGGGTTGTCAGATTTCAGCCCCGCAATTTTAGGCCTTCACGCACCACTTAAGAAAGGTATTGACAATGATTTCGCGCAGCAAAAGCGGGCAATCCTGTGCGACACGTTGTCGCACCTGTGCGCTGGCAGGACAGATTCAGCAAAGCCCGCGCCCGCACGCTGCAGCACGCTGACCTTCATCACATCTGGCGCGTCAGGCCCGGCGAAGCGCGAAAGCTCGCCGAATTCGCCCGCTCGCGGTCACCATCGCCCATCGTGTTCAGCCTGCCCGGCCCAGTACGCTCCGAGCACGCGTATCGCAGTCGGCGCGACAGCACCCACCGCCCCAGTCACCGACCTCATGCCCGCGGGCGCATCTGGTAAAGCACGGCCAGCCTTGCGCTCTGATCAGCCGCAACGACGATACCGCCAGGACCACCTGCTTCGCCGCGCAAGCAAACCCCAGGCAGCGCCCACAGAAAAGGCCCGCACAAGGCGGGCCTGATCTGGTGCCGGAAATAGGAATCGAACCTACGACCTACGCATTACGAATGCGCCGCTCTACCAACTGAGCTATTCCGGCGAAGGCGCGAATTGTAGGCAAAACGGGGAGCTGCGGTCAATCAGCACGGCGCACAAGGCTGTCCCAAGCCTTCCGGCGATTGTCGCTGGCACACTTTGCCGGTAGCCCGAGCCAACAACCCTCACCGCAGCGGGAACCGAACGCCGCTACGCGCAATCCAACGCCGCCCCGCATCTACCGCCCCAGCCGCCTTGCCGCCGCCAACCGATAAGCCCGCAGCCGCGCATGCAACATCGGGTCACCAGCAAACCCTATCCCCGCTGGCAACAGCGCCGGATCGAAGGCCACTTTGCGCTGGCTGGCCTGCTGTGGCAGCAGCCGCTCCAGCCAGATATGGCCCAACGCGAACGAGGGTGCGGCTGGGTCCCAGCTGCGGGTGATGTCGGTCGGGTCCTCGCCTTCGGGCACCGGGGTGAACAGCAGGGCGAATACCACGCTGCCTTTGGACAGTTCGCCGCGCATACGCTTGTCCAGGTAGTCCGGGCCGTCTGGCGGTGCGCGGGCGACGTAGGGCTTGGTCGCGCGCACGCTGAGGCGGCCGATCCGTGCGTGTCCGTCCGGGGCGATCAGCCGGTAGGCGTGCAGCATGTGGTAATCCAAGGCACTGAAGCTGCTGGTCATTGCGCCCGCACGCAATTCCTCGAAGTGCGCGACAGCCGGGCAACCGGCCATCTGTGCGGCCAGCATCGCTGGCGCGCGCTCGCGCTGGTTCACGGCATTCAGGAAGGCGAGAAACGCTTCGGGATCACCGGCCGGGAAACCATCAAGCGAATGCCCGACCAGCACCATCGCCGCCTTGTTGCCGATCCGCAGCGCGAGGCCGCGCGGTTCGCTCGCGGGGTTGCGCTGATCGATATGTGGATTGGCGCCCGAGCTTGAGAAGCGCGCCAGCACGCGCAGATCTTCGCCGCCGAATACCGCAGCCATGCAGAACTGCGGTGCGGTTGGGGTGGCGCGGAAGTGCCCCTCCGCCAGCAGGCCGCGCGCATGATTCACTCGGCCACCGGCCGCAACTTTTGCCCCGAACTGCAGGGCAGCGAACAACGCCTGCGACATGTCTGTCGCCATCGCCGTGTCCTCGCACCGCAACGCCGTGGCAGCTAACAGCAGCTCGCGGACGTACGACGCTGTTCAGCGCTCGACCAGACCTGGGTGGAGCGCTATGTGTTTGTACTCAAGAAAATCTTCCAGCGCGGCCAATCCATTGAGCCGCCCCAGCCCTGACTGTTTGAATCCGCCCTCCTCCGTGCCGTCAAACACCCGCGCCCAGTCATTGATCCAGACCGAGCCGGCATCGAGTGCCTCGGCCACACGTAGTGCGCGGTCCACGTCGCGCGTCCATACGCTGGCGGCCAATCCATATTCGTTGTCGTTGGCCAGGCGGATCGCCTGTGCCTCATCGCTGAAGCGCTGAATGGTGAGCACCGGGCCGAAGGTTTCCTGCTGGATGATCGGCAGCGCGTTATCGAACACTTCCAGCAAGGTCGGCCGGAAGAACGCGCCCTTGCGCAGCGGGCCGGTAGTAATGGGGCCACCCCGTTCCACCACGATCGCACCGGAACTGATCGCTTCCTGTACCACTGCATCCACCCGCTCCACATTTGCGCGGTCGATGAGAGGCCCCATGTCGCTGCTCGGGTCGGCCGCAGGCCCAACCTTGACCATGCGCAGGCGCGCGCCCATGCCATCGCGCACCGCGTCGTAGATGCGGTCATGCACCAACAGACGTGAGCCGGTCATACAGAACTGGCCACTGAATACCGTCAATGCTTTCTCTATCACCGGTAGCGCCTGACCAAGATCGGCGTCTTCAAACAGGATCATCGGCGTCTTGCCGCCTAACTCCATGCCGAAACGCTTGAGATGTTTTGCGCCGGAGCTGCTGATCGCGCGGCCGGTGCTGGTGGAGCCGGTAAAGCTCACCACCGGCACCTGTGGTGTATCTACCAGATAGCTGGAACCTTCCGGGCCACTTTCGAAGAACAGATTGATCACCCCACGCGGCAAGGATTCGGCCTCGGCCATGATCTTGGCCATGGTGCTGGCGGTCTGCGCTACCTGCGAAGGCAACTTGATCACCGTAGTACAGCCCGCAGCCAGCGCTGGCGCCAATGAACGGATGGTCAATACCACGGGCGAATTCCACGGCGCGATCACTGCAGCCACGCCCATGGGCTGGCGCAGAATCATCGACAGTCGGCCGGGTTTTGGCCGCAGCGAGCGCCCCGCTTCCAGCATCGCCGTCGCCGCCGAATAGCGCAGCTTGCTCGGCACCATGTCCAGCTCGAATGCGGCCTCGGCAGTTATCTTGCCGTTCTCCAACGACAGGATCTCCGCAAGCCGGTCACGGTTGCGTTCGAATGCCTGCGCCAACTGTTCCAGCACCCGTGCACGCAGCTCATGGTCGTGCGCCCATAGGGTCTGCTGGAACGCCTGCGATGCCGCAGACACCGCTGCCATCGCCGCCGCGCGGCCGTTGTCCGGGTAGCTACCAATCACCTCGTACGTAGCCGGATTTATCGAATCCTTGAGCACACCATCAAAGCGCGGAATGCCGTTTATCCAGTTGGCTGCTCGGCGCAGTTGCTCTGGTGACTTGATTGCATCGCTCATGGTAACTCCACACATTGACTAGTCATGACCTGCCGGACGTTCCTTGTCTGCCGCCCAATAGCGCCCCACCGCTGATACCGCCGCCTGTACCAGCGGCGCGCTGATGTTGACAACGATCGGCACGATGATCAGCGTCGATCCCAGTACCCGCAGCGGCAACGGCCACTGTCTGAAATACGGGCCGAGCACGCTCACCACCGTCAGCACGGTGGGATACACCGCCAACCAGATCAGCGCAGTGCGCTTCAGCCGCGGCGCGAGCTCGGTGCGCCACATCAGCTGTCTGCATCCCGCATCCATTGGCTGATGCGCTCAGCCAACATGATCACCGTTGGGTTGGTTGCAACGCAGGGCACATCCGGGAACGCCGAGGCATCGGCAACACGCAGACCATCAATGCCGCGCACACGCCCTTGGTAGTCGAGTACCGCATGCTTATCGTTGGCACCACCCATTGGCGCGGTCGAGGTGGGATGGTGGTAGATATCCAACGCAGTCGGCAGCGCCGCCTCCAAGGCTTCGTACGAGGTCGACAGCGCACCGGGCACCATTTCCTCGGCAATCAATGCCGCCAGTGGTCCTTGCCTGGCGATGCGCCTGATCAGCTCGATGCCCTCCACCATCAACTGGCGATCCTGCGCCTCGGCCAGCAGATTGAGCGCGATGACAGGCGCCGCATCCGGCGCTGTCGAGCGCAGCCTCACAGTACCCAGCGAACGCGGCCGGGTAAGCGCCAACGCCAGCATGAAGATGGCACCGGTGGGCGATGCTTCCGGATCACCGTAATGCACTGCCGAAACATGAAAGTCGCCGACATTGGCAGCCGCCCTGGATGACTGCGCCCACAGAATTGCGCCCACCGGCGGAACCGGCAGCCCAAGCCGGTCTGGACGCGCGGCCCAGGTTGTATAGAAAAATGGATGCTCCTGCAGTCGCTGCCCAACTGGCAGGTTCGCCACCACATCGATATCCAGCGCCAGCAGATCCTTTGCCGGCCCAATACCCGAGCGCAGCAAGATCACCGCCGTGCCATAGGTTCCCGCACTGAGCACGATGTTGTCGGCTTCGATGCGCTGCCCATCGGCCAACACCACCGCAGCCGCGCGCCTGCCTTCAAACCCAACCCGGTCAACCAGGGTCTGGCTGCGGATGGTCAAGTTGGGCCGCATGCGTACATCCAGCGACAGATAGGTCATGCCGGTATTGAGCCGCTGCCCCATCCGGTTGTTCATCGGGTACGGGCCAACACCGAAGGGTTGGTCGCCATTGAAGTCGGTCACCTTCGCGAAACCCGCGTGTACAGCAGACGCGACAAAGGCACGCTGCATGTCCGAAACTTCATCATCCTGCAGGTAATGGATGGGCCACGGCCCGCTGCGGCCATGAAAGGCATCGTCACCATGTACGGTGCGCTCGCTACGCTGGAAGAACGGCAACACATCCTGCGCAGCCCAGTGCTCAAGCCCGGCCGCGGTCCAGCGCTCGAAGTCACCGGCCGGTGCGCGCATCGCCACACCCGCATTGACCGCCGAGCAGCCCCCCAGCACCTTGCCGCGCGGAACCGGCATCGTCGTGCCATAGATATTTGGCTCGGCCGAATAGCCCCAATCGTGTGCGCCATCGCCACCGATAATGTTCTGCAGGCGCACCGCATCTGGATAAGCATCCGGCGCATAGGCCTGACCGGCCTCGATCAGCAGCACACGGCGGAACGGGTCTTCGCTGAGCCGGCTCGCCATCACCGCCCCGCCCGAACCACCACCGACAATCACCACGTCATAGTGCGCGTCGCCTGATGTCGCCACAGCGTGCGCACTGTCACCATGCACCTGTACGCCTGTACCCGCGTATTTTTGCCGAGTAGCCATGGCGAACACCTCCTTGCAGCAAGCCCTTCAAGCCACCTCCCGCCACCTGCAAACGCGTTGATGCAAATACTGTGGGCAACGGAACCATGGTGGCCATCCTCGAACGAATGCGGCGCGGGCGGAATCCGTGCACGAGTCATCACACTCAGGAACAAATGTCCTCAGTCCTCTCATCGTTGGAATCACTGAACGGCCTGATCGCGTTCGCGTCGGCGGTGCGTGCTGGCAGCTTTTCCGCAGCTGGGCGGCAACTGGGCTTGTCGGCATCGGCCGTGGGCAAAGCCGTCGAACGACTGGAGCTGCGCTTGGGTACGCGCCTGCTCAATCGCACCACCCGCTCGCTCGCACTCACCGGCGAAGGCGAGGTGTTGTATCACTACGTGGACAAGGTACTGAAGGATCTGCAGGAAGCGGAGCATGAGTTGGACATGCGCCAAAGCACACCGCGCGGGCGCTTGAGGATCACCGCCAACACAGTCCTCGGGCGCAAATTTGTATTGCCCGCACTGCATGACTTCCACACCCGCTACCCAGAGGTCAACGTCGCGCTCAGTCTTGATGCGTACCGACTCGATATCATCGAGGAAGGCTATGACCTGGCGCTGTGGGCCGGAGAACTCGAGGACTCCAGTCTGCAGGCGCGCCGACTGGGGGCGTATGCGCTTGTCACCTGCGCCTCGCCAGCGTATCTCGCAAAGCATGGCACACCCGTGGATCCCTCCGATCTGCGCAGCCATTGCTGTCTTTACTATCGCCACCGGGACAGCGAACGAATGGAACCATGGCGGTTCCAGGGCATGGCAATCCCAAAGCCGCTCACTCCGGACTACGCCATCAATGATGCCGGCGCACTGGCGAGCGCAGCTGTGGCCGAACTCGGTATCGTGCAGCTACCCGACTACATGGTGTGCGAAGAGATCGCCCACGGCCAACTACGGGAGGTCCTGAGCAACCATGCCGTCGCACCAACCGGCATCTTCCTGGTATGGCCACCGATGTCGGCACAGGTGCCACGCGTGCGCGTCTTCATTGATTTTCTCGCCAAGCACATGAGTGATCTGTTCAACACGCCAGACATTCCTGCTTTGCCGTCACCATGAACAAAAAAGCCGACCTAGAGGGTCGGCTTGATCAGAAACAATTGCGCACAGGCACTCAATCCACCAGGCGCAGACGCAGCTCCTTGGGCAGCGCAAACACCATGGTTTCCGGCTCGCCGCCGGTTTCGCGGACGTTGCCAGCGCCCAGTTCGCGCAGCCGTGCGATCACACCATCTACCAGCACCTGCGGTGCCGAGGCACCGGCGGTCAAGCCGATATGCTGCTTGCCAACTACCCATTGCGGGTCGATCTCGTCGGCACCATCGATCAGATAGGACTCCACGCCTTCACGACGTGCAAGTTCGCTGAGACGGTTGGAGTTGGAGCTGTTCGGCGAACCCACCACCAGCACCAGATCACACTGGGTAGCCAGGTCGCGCACCGCATCCTGACGGTTCTGCGTGGCGTAGCAGATGTCGTCGTTCTTCGGCCCCTGCACCATCGGGAAATGCTTGCGCAGCGCGTCGATCACCGCACGGGTGTCATCCACCGACAAAGTAGTCTGGGTGGTGAAGGCGAAGTTTTCCGGCTGCGAAACCTGCAGCGCCTCAACGTCTTCAACACTCTCGACCAGATAGATGTTGCCCTTGCCGTTCTCGCGGCTCCACTGTCCCATGGTGCCTTCCACTTCGGGATGGCCTTCGTGCCCAATCAGCACCACATCGCGGCCAGCACGGCAGTGGCGGGCCACTTCCAGATGCACCTTGGTCACCAGCGGGCAGGTGGCGTCGAATACTTTCAGGCCACGGCGATCAGCTTCAATACGCACCGCCTGAGACACACCATGCGCGCTGAAGATGACGGTATTGCCGTCCGGCACTTCATCGAGTTCTTCAACGAAGATAGCGCCGCGTGCCTTCAGATCATCGACCACGAAACGGTTATGCACCACTTCATGCCGCACATAGATCGGCGCGCCCAGGGTTTCGATGGCGCGTTTGACGATCTCGATGGCACGGTCTACACCGGCACAGAAACCACGGGGATTGGCGAGCAATACGTCCATCTTCAACGACTCCGACCGCTGACGGTCGCAAATGCGGGAACAGGTGCCGAAATCATCCGGCCTTTTTTTCGGCCTTGCCGTCAAGCAAGCCCATCAAGGCGATACCGATGGCACCGCCCACGATCGCCGCGTCGGCGATGTTGAACGACGGCCAATAATGGTCACCTACATACCATTGAATGAAATCAATGACGTGACCATGAATCTGGCGGTCAATGACGTTGCCGATGGCGCCACCGATCACCAGCGCGTAAGGCAGCGCACTGCGCCAGTTGGCGCGCGGCGTGCGCGACAGCCAGAACGCCATCAGGCCGCTGATTGCGATGGCCAGAAAGGTGAAGAACCACAGCTGCCAGCCACCGGCATCACTGAGGAAGCTGAATGCCGCTCCGGTGTTGTAGGTGCGGTACCAGTTCCAGAAACCATCGATCACCGGCACCGGGCTGAACTCGGGCAGGCTGGACAACACCCAGGCCTTGCTCCACTGGTCCAAGCCGATCACGGCCACGGATACCAGCAGGTAGATCAACGCATTGGGTTTAACAGCCTTTGCTTGCATGTAATACGCCTGTAGTGGACTGCGAAGAAGCGGATGAGAGGCTTCTCACCCGCTTCGCCTGGTGCTTTGCTTAGAACCAGCGACGGTCTTCGCCGACGCCGTCGATATTGCTCACGCAACGGCCGCACAGCTCCGGATGCGCCTCAACCGAGCCGACATCGGCGCGGTAATGCCAGCAACGCACGCACTTGGACTTATCGGTCGGCTGCGCACTGACAAACACCTCATCGGTGGTTGCCGGGCGCACACTGACATCGCCACTGATGAACAGGAAACGCAGCTCCTCGGCCAGCGGCTGCCAGCGTGCTGCCTGCTCTTCGTTGGCGGCGACGGTGATTTCCGCTTCCAACGCGGCACCGATGGCGCCATTGGCGCGCATCGGCTCCAGCACCTTGGAGACCTGCTCACGCAGCGCCAGCAGCTGATCAAAGTCAGCGGCGGTCAGCTGCGCATCGGCCGGCAACGGCGCCAGACCGTCATACCAGGTGGAGAACAGCACGTTGTCGACGCGCTTGCCCGGCAGGTAACCCCACAGCTCTTCGGCGGTGAAGGTCAGGATCGGCGCAACCCAACGCACGAACGCTTCGGCGATATGGAACATCGCACTCTGCGCCGAACGACGGCCGCGTGAATCTTCCTGCATCGTGTACAGGCGGTCCTTGGTCACGTCCAGGTACAACGAGCCCAGATCGACGCTGCAGAAGTTCAGCAGCAGCTGCACGATCTCGGCCATGTTGTAGTTGGCGTAGGCAGCCTTGATCTTCTCCTGCAGCTCGAACGCGCGATGCACAATCCAGCGGTCCAGCGCGACCATGTCCGGCAATGCAACCAGATGCTGGGCCGGGTCGAAGCCGTCCAGGTTGCCGAGCAGGAAGCGCGCGGTGTTACGCAGACGACGGTAGGCATCGGCATTGCGCTTGAGGATCTCCTGCGACAGCGACATCTCGTTGCTGTAGTCAGCCGAGGCGATCCACAGGCGCAGGATGTCCGCACCCAGGGTGCGCATGATTTCCTGCGGCTCGATGCCGTTGCCCAACGACTTGGACATCTTGCGGCCGTGCTCGTCCACGGTGAAGCCGTGGGTCAGGCACTGCTTGTACGGCGCATGCTTGTCGATGGCTACGCCGGTCAGCAGCGAGGACTGGAACCAACCGCGGTGCTGATCGGAACCTTCCAGGTACAGGTCGGCCGGCTTGCCGTAGCCACGTGCCAACAGCACGCCTTCATGGGTCACGCCGGAGTCGAACCAGACATCGAGGATGTCGGTGACCTTTTCGTACTGGGCGGCTTCATCGCCAAGCAGTTCGGTGGCGTCCAGCGAGTACCAGACGTCGATGCCGCCCTGCTCCACGCGGTCGGCCACCTGCTGCATCAACTCGACGCTGCGCGGATGCGGCTCGCCGGTTTCGCGATGGGTGAACAGCGCGATCGGCACGCCCCAGGTACGCTGGCGACTGATGCACCAGTCCGGGCGACCGTCGACCATGCTGCTGATGCGCGCCTTGCCCCAGCTCGGGAACCAGCCCACGTTGTCGATGGCAGCCATCGCGTCGTCGCGCAGATTGGCCTTGTCCATCGAAATGAACCACTGCGGGGTGGCGCGGAACACCACTGGCTTGCGGTGACGCCAGCAATGCGGGTAGCTGTGCTGGATTTCGAAGAAGGCCAGCAGTGCGCCGCTTTCGCGCAGCACTTCGACGATCAGCGGCTGTGCTTTCCACAGGTGCTGACCGGCCAGCTCGACGGTGCCAGCCGGCGGCGTCGACGGCAGATACACACCGCCGCCGTCGATCGGATTGATCTGGCCAGCGTTGTACTTGTCCATCAGCCCGTACTGCTGGCTGACCGCGAAATCTTCCTGACCGTGGCCAGGCGCGGTATGCACCGCACCGGTACCGTCGGCATCGGACACGTGTTCGCCGTTGAGCAACGGGATGTCACGGTTGGCATAGAACGGGTGTGCCAGCAGCAGGCTTTCCAGTGCCGAACCCTTGGCATGACCATGCACGACCACGTCGGCCACGCCGTAGCGGCCCAGTGAGCGTTCGGCCAGCGCCGAGGCCAGCACCAGCCAGCGCGGCTGGCCGTTGTGGGCTGGGCCTTCGACCAGCGCGTATTCGATGTCCGCACCGAGCGACACCGCCAGCGAAGCCGGCAGCGTCCACGGCGTGGTGGTCCAGATCGGCACCGCCACTTCCACACCGGCCGGCAGCTCGACGCCGAAGCTGGCGGCCAGCGCCTTGGAATCACGCGCGGCATACGCCACGTCGATCGCCGGCGAGGTCTTGTCCTGGTATTCGATTTCAGCTTCAGCCAGTGCCGAGCCGCAGTCGAAGCACCAATGCACCGGCTTGGCGCCGCGCACCAGATGGCCGTTGGCGACGATCTTGGCCAACGCACGGATTTCATTGGCCTCGAAGTCGAAGCTCAGCGTCTTGTACGGGTTTTCCCAATCGCCGATCACACCCAGGCGCTTGAAATCAGCGCGCTGCAGGTTGATCTGCTCTTCGGCGTACTCACGGCACTTCTGCCGGAACTGCTCGGCATCAAGCTTGACGCCGACCTTGCCCCACTTCTTTTCGACCGCGATTTCGATCGGCAGGCCGTGGCAATCCCAGCCCGGCACGTAGGGCGCATCGAAGCCGTCGATGTAGCGCGACTTGACGATGATGTCCTTGAGGATCTTGTTGACCGCGTGGCCCAGGTGGATCTGGCCATTGGCATACGGCGGGCCGTCGTGCAGCACGAACAGCGGGCGGCCCTTCGCATTCTCACGAAGCTGCGCGTAAATGCCCTGCTCTTCCCAACGTGCCAGGATGCCCGGCTCGCGCTTGGGCAGATCGCCGCGCATCGGGAATTCCGTTGCTGGCAGATGAAGGGTGGCTTTGTAATCCTGGCTCACGCGGTAGCTCGCAATCTGTGTTCGTTGAGGATGCGACGCGCTTGCTCTGCGTCGCGGTGCATCTGCTCGGTCAACGCCGGCAGATCGTTGAACTTCTCTTCATCCCGCAGCTTGGCGACAAATTCCACTTCGATGTGACGGCCGTACAGGTCGCCATTGAAGTCGAACAGATGTGCCTCAAGCAGCGGCTCCACGCCTTCAACCGTGGGACGGGTACCGAAACTCGACACCGACGGCCATGGCTGCTCGAACACGCCGTGCACCCACGTAGCGTAGATACCAGAAAGTGCGGGTGTTTTCGGGAAACGCAAGTTGGCGGTAGGGAAGCCCAGGGTGCGCCCGAGCTGGCGCCCACGCACAACCCGGCCACCGATCGCATACGGACGACCCAGCAATTCGCCGGCATGGGCGAACTCGCCGGCCACGATCAGCTCGCGGATGCGGGTGCTGGAAATACGCTCGCCGTTCAGGTGCACCGGCTCGATCTCGCCGGCGACAAAGCCCAGCTCGGCGCCCATCGCCTGCAGCAGCGCGATATCGCCGCCACGGCGGTTGCCGAAATGGAACTTGGGACCGATCCAGACTTCACGCGCACCCAGCCGGCGCACCAGCATGTCGCGGACGAAGTCCTCGGCGGTGATCGCCGCCATCTTGGCGTCAAAGCGCAGCAGGCCGACGCTGTCGACCCCCAGCTCACGCAGCGTGGCGACCTTGTCACGGGCCAGCATCAAGCGTGGCGGCGGGTTGTCCTTGGCGAAGAACTCGCGCGGCAGCGGCTCGAAGCCCAAGGCCACGGCCGGCACACCCAAGGCGCGGGCACGGGCAACTGCGTGGCGCACCAGCGCCCGATGGCCCAGGTGCAGGCCATCGAAGGCACCAATGCAGACCACGCTTCCCTGCGGGAACAACACCCCGCCTTCGACGTCTCTAAAAAGCCTGCTCATTCCATCCGGATCCGGCCCATGCGGGCCGGTTCTGTCGTGTGTAGCCCTGAAGTATAACGGGCGGCTCAATGCCCGCGCAGGTCGCGGGGACGGAAGCCCATCGCAATCATCGCCAGCAGATAGCTCGCACCGCCGGCGCCGACCAGTACCGCCAGAGCGCTGGCACGCTGCCATTTATCCATGGGCGTGAACTCCGGCAGCCAATGCAGCAGCCCCAACAGCACCGCCACCATCACCGCACAGGCCACCGCCAAACGCAGCAGGTACCAACCCCAGCCCGGCCGACGCTGGTAGACGCCAGTCTTGCCCAGCCAATGCCAGAGCAGGATCAGGTTCAGGTAACTGGACAGTGCACTGGCAATACCCAGCGCCAGGTGCAGGCCTGGCTGCTTGCCCAGCGCCGCCATCACGCCCTGCGCCTTCAGCTCCGGCGGCACCATGAAGTGGAAAACCACTGCCAGCAGGATGAAGTTGAAGACCATGTTGGCGACCAGTGCGACCAGACCGGCACGTACCGGGGTCTTGGTGTCCTGGCGCGAGTAGAACGCTGGCAACACCACCTTCAGCAAGGCAAAGGCAGGCAGACCGAAACTCAGGCCATAGACCGCCAACGCAGTCATCTGGGTGTCGAATTCGGTGAACTTCTTGTATTGGAACAGCGTGGCGATCAGCGGTTCGGCGAGCAACAGCAGGGCCAGCATGGCGGGCACCGCGATCAGCAAGGTCATGCGCAGACCCCAGTCCAGCGCATTGGAGAAGCCCTCGCCGTCGGTCTTGACGTGATGGCGGGCCAGCGCCGGCAGGATCACCGTACCCAGAGCGACACCAAACACCCCCAGCGGCAGCTCCAGGAAGCGGTCAGCCAGCGACAGCCAGGACTGCGAGCCGTCGGTCAGGTGCGCAGCGATCACCGTATCCAGCAGCAGGTTGATCTGCGCCACCGAGGAACCGAACAGCGTCGGCACCATCAGGGTCAGCACCTTGCGCACATCCGGGTGATTCCAACCCCAACGCGGCAGGGTCAGCAGATTGATGCCCTTCAGCCCGGGCAGCTGGAACAACAGCTGCAGAACACCTGCCGCCAGCACCGCCCAGCCCAGCGCCAGAATCTGCTTCTCCGGCGTGCCACCCAGCCGCGGCGCCAGCCACAGCGCGCCAGCGATCATGCACAGGTTGAGGATCACCGGCGTCAACGCCGGCATCGCGAACCGCTGGAAACTATTCAGCGCACCGCCGGCCAAAGCCGTCAACGAGACGAACAGCAGGAATGGGAAGGTCAGCCTGAACAGATCGATCAGCAGGCCCTGCTTGGCAGGGTCCGTCGCACCGCTGCTGAACAGGAAGGCCAACTGCGGCGTGAAAATCAGCGCCAACGCGGTGACCACCAGCAGCGCGCCACCCAAGGTGCCGGACACCCGCGCCATCAGCTCGCGCAGATCGGCATGCGGACGGGTTTCCTTGACCTCGGTGAATACCGGCACGAAGGCCGTGGCGAACGAGCCCTCGGCGAACAAGCGGCGCAGGAAATTGGGCACACGGAACGCTACCCAGAAGGCATCGGTGACCGCGTTACTACCGAAGGTGGTAGTGATAACCTGATCGCGAACCAGGCCAAGAACCCGGGAAATCATCGTCATGCTGCTGAACGACAGCAGCCCCCGCAACATGCGCGGTGAACTCACCCACGGCCCCCTTGACAACTTGACTTGACGTTCAATCGGACAGCCATCATACTTGCATGCTTGCTGTTCCCACCACATCGATTTTCAGGAAACCACCACTGTGGCCAATATCAAGTCCGCCAAGAAGCGCGCCAAGCAGACCGTTGTGCGCAACGCGCGCAACACGGCTCAGCGTTCGATGCTGCGCACCGCCGTCAAGAAGGTGATCAAGGCTCTGGATGCCAACGACGCCGCTGGCGCCGAGGCAGCCTTTGCCGTCGCCCAGCCTATCCTCGACCGTTTCAGCGCCCGTGGCCTGATTCACAAGAACAAGGCTGCGCGTCATAAGAGCCGTTTGACTGCACGCATCAAAGCCATCAAGGCTGCCTGATCCGCGCAACAACCTGGAGTCGCAAGACTCCCGGCATGAAAAACCCGGCCTAGTGTCGGGTTTTTTGTTGGGCGATTTTGGGGGAAGCGAGGCAGCTGCACCCTACCCGGCTTTGGCTTTGGCTTTGGCTTTGGCTTTGACTTTGGCTGTGGCTTTGGCTTTGGCTGTGGCTGTGGGCTGACAACGAAAAAGCCGAACCACCCCCTTCTCCCGCCTGCGGGAGAAGGTGCCCGAAGGGCGGATGAGGGGGCTTTGGCTTTGGCTTTGGCTTTGGCTTTTCAAGCAAGAGCTTGCCCTCACCCCAACCCCTCTCCCGCAGGCGGGAGAGGGACTTCAAGCGCAAACCAAAACCAAAACCAAAACCAAAGCCAAAGCCAGAGCCAAAGCTAAGGCTAAGGCTAAGGCTAGGAGCCAAGAGCTAAAGCCAAAGCCAAAGCCAAAAACAGAAAACCCGGCTTTCGCCGGGTTTTCCTCAAACATCAACTACCGGCGAAAAATTCACTCGCCCGCAGCGTGACGCTCTTCGGCTTCCAGAATCTTCTGCTGATCGAAGGACGCCATGATGTCCTTCATGATCGGCCAGGTGCCTTCGCGGCCCAGTGCCGACACCAGGTACCACGGGCCAGTCCAACCCAGCTCCTTGATGATCTGCTCAGCCGCTTCCTTGGCCTCCTCCTCGAACATCAGGTCGGCCTTGTTCAACACCAGCCAGCGCGGCTTCTTCAGCAGCTCCGGATCATGCTTGCCGAGCTCGCGCTCGATCGCACGCACCTGCTCAACCGGCGAAATGCCTTCAACACCACCTTCCATCGGCGAGATGTCGACGAGGTGCAACAACAGACGGGTGCGCTGCAGATGGCGCAGGAACTGCGCACCCAGACCAGCACCGTCGGCCGCACCTTCGATCAGCCCCGGAATATCAGCGATCACGAAGCTGCGGTAATTCTCAACCTTCACCACACCCAGGTTCGGGTACAAGGTGGTGAACGGGTAGTCAGCGACCTTCGGCGTTGCCGCCGAAACCGCACGGATCAAGGTGCTCTTGCCCGCATTGGGGAAGCCCAGCAGGCCAACGTCAGCCAGCAGCTTCAGCTCCAACTTGAGCAGACGCTCTTCGCCCTCTTCACCCGGCAACGCCTGACGCGGCGCACGGTTGGTGGAGCTCTTGAAGTGCATGTTGCCAAGGCCACCCTTGCCACCCTTGGCCACCAGCAGGCGATCGCCATGGGTGGTCATGTCGCCAATGACTTCGTCGGTGTCGACGTTCATCACCACGGTGCCAACCGGCACGGTGATGACCAGGTCTTCGCCGCCCTTGCCATAGGCCTGGCGGCCCATGCCGTTCTCGCCGCGCTGCGCCTTGAAGATGCGGTCATGGCGGAAGTCGACCAGAGTGTTCAGGTTTGCGTCGGCGCGGATCCAGACGCTGCCGCCATTGCCGCCATCGCCACCATCCGGACCACCGAGCGGAATGAACTTCTCGCGGCGAAAGCCGATACAGCCATTGCCGCCTTTGCCAGCGATGACTTCGATCTCCGCTTCGTCTACAAGTTTCATGAATTTAACGCCGGGATTAGGAAATGGGGATTGGGGAATAGCAAAAGCAGGTACTGCCCATTATCGGCCCTGCACCCCGGAATGTCGGGGTTCCAACGAAAAACCCCGCCGAAGCGGGGCTCTCGTCAGCAGCCCACACCGGAGTATGGGCGGCTTGCGCGTACGGAATTAAGCTTCCGTGACAACGCTGACGGTACGGCGCTTGTTGGCACCCTTCACCGTGAACTCAACCTTGCCATCGACCAGCGCGAACAGCGTGTGGTCACGGCCCAGGCCGACGCCTGCACCCGGGTGGAACTGGGTGCCGCGCTGACGCACGATGATGTTGCCAGCTTCGATGGCCTGGCCACCGAAGATCTTGACGCCGAGGTATTTCGGGTTGGAATCGCGACCGTTGCGCGAGGAACCTACGCCCTTTTTATGTGCCATGACGGATGCTCCTTAGCAATTAGCCGGCGATGCCGGTGATTTCGATTTCGGTGTAGTACTGACGGTGACCCTGACGCTTCATGTGGTGCTTACGACGACGGAACTTGATGATCCGGATCTTGTCGGCGCGGCCATGGGCCACAACCTTGGCGGTCACCGAAGCGCCCTTCAGCGCGTCACCCAGCTTGATGCCGTCGGCATCGCCGAGCATCAGGATGTTGTCAAACTTGATCTCGTTGCCAGCTTCGACTTCGAGTTTTTCCACGCGCAGGGTTTCACCCTGAACGACGCGGTACTGCTTACCGCCAGTTACCAGAACTGCATACATGACCAGACTTCCTCTGTAGTTATTGTGGTCGCCTTGCCCGCCATCGAGGGCGGACAGAAGCGGGATTTTACCGGCCATACCTGGCCCGGGTCAACCCGCCCCCTGCTCTGACCCGACGGGGCTGGACCCCGGTTCAGCCCCGTCCCCGGCATCCGGCCCACTGGCGGGAAACAGCACTGGCAAAACTGGCAATTGCCCCCAAATGACAAGGTCGCTAGGCTGATTGACTGCCGTCAGCGACGCCCCCACACATCCTGCTTCCGGCCCAGCCGGCGGCGCTCCAAATCGGATTTCCCATGGCGATGGATTTCATCCGCATCCGCGGTGCGCGGACGCACAATCTCAAGAACATCGATCTCGACCTGCCACGCGACAAATTGATCGTGATCACCGGCCTGTCCGGCTCGGGCAAGTCCTCGTTGGCGTTCGACACCATCTACGCCGAAGGCCAGCGCCGCTATGTCGAGTCGTTGTCGGCGTATGCGCGGCAGTTCCTGAGCGTGATGGAAAAGCCCGACCTGGACCACATCGAAGGCCTGTCGCCGGCGATCTCCATCGAGCAGAAGTCGACCTCGCACAATCCGCGCTCCACCGTCGGCACCATCACCGAGATCTACGACTACCTGCGCCTGCTCTACGCCCGCGTCGGCAGCCCGCGCTGCCCGGACCACGGCTACCCGCTGGAAGCGCAGACCGTCAGCCAGATGGTCGACCAGGTGCTGACCCTGGATCCGGAACAGCGCTACATGCTGCTGGCGCCGGTGATCCGCGATCGCAAGGGCGAACATGCACAGGTCTTCGACCAGCTGCGCGCCCAGGGTTTCGTGCGCGTCCGCGTTGACGGCGAGCTGTACGAAATCGACGAAGTGCCGGCGCTGACCCTGCGCCAGAAGCACACCATCGAGGCGGTGGTTGATCGTTTCCGTCCGCGCGAAGACATCAAACAGCGCCTGGCCGAGAGTTTTGAAACCGCGCTCAAGCTGGGCGATGGCATGGCCACGGTGATGACCCTGGATGCCACCGACAGCACACCGCAACTGTTCTCTTCGAAGTACAGCTGCCCGGTCTGCGATTACGCGCTGCCGGAACTGGAACCGCGCCTGTTCTCGTTCAACTCGCCGGTCGGCGCCTGCCCCGGCTGCGATGGCCTGGGCGTGGCCGAGTTCTTCGATCCGAACCGTGTGGTCGTGCATCCGGAGCTGTCATTGGCCGCTGGTGCGGTGCGCGGCTGGGACCGCCGCAACGCTTACTATTTCCAGCTGATCGCCTCGCTGGCCAAGCACTACAAGTTCGATGTGGATGCCACCTGGCAATCACTGCCGGACAACGTGAAGCAGGCCGTGCTGTACGGCAGCGGTGAAGATCAGATCACTTTCACCTACTTCACCGAAGCCGGCGGCCGCAACCAGCGCAAGCACCGCTTCGAAGGCATCATCCCCAACCTTGAGCGCCGCTACCGCGAAACCGAATCGCCGGCGGTGCGCGAAGAACTGGCCAAGTACATCAGCTCGCGGCCGTGCCCGGAGTGCAAGGGCGCACGCTTGAACAAGGCGGCGCGCAATGTGTTTGTTGCTGATCGTCCCTTGCCGGAAATCGCGGTGCTGCCGATCGACGAAGCCAAGCGCTTCTTCAGCGAACTGAGCCTGCCCGGCTGGCGCGGCGAGATCGCCACCAAGATCGTCAAAGAAATCGGCGAGCGGCTCGGCTTCCTGGTCGACGTCGGCCTGGATTACCTCACGTTGGAGCGCAAGGCCGACACCTTGTCCGGCGGTGAAGCGCAGCGTATCCGACTGGCCTCGCAGATCGGCGCCGGCCTGGTCGGCGTGATGTACGTACTGGACGAGCCGTCCATCGGCCTGCACCAGCGCGACAACGAGCGCCTGCTCGGCACCCTCACCCGCCTGCGCGATCTGGGCAATACAGTGATCGTGGTCGAGCACGACGAGGATGCAATCCGGCTTGCCGATTACGTGGTCGATATCGGCCCCGGTGCAGGCGTGCATGGCGGTGAAATCGTAGGCCAGGGTCAGTTGCAGGACCTGCTGGAGTCACCGCGCTCACTGACCGGCCAGTACCTGTCGGGCAAGCGCCGCATCGAGATCCCGGCACGCCGGCACAAGCCCAATCCAAAGATGACGCTGCGCCTGCGCGGCGCCAGCGGCAACAACCTGAAGAACGTGGATCTGGACGTTCCGTCAGGCCTGTTGACCTGCGTGACCGGCGTGTCCGGCTCGGGCAAGTCGACGCTGATCAATGACACCTTGTTCTCGTTGGCTGCCAACGAGATCAACGGTTCCTCGCATCCGATTGCCAAGTACAAGAGCGTCGAAGGCCTGGACCTGTTCGACAAGGTCGTCGACATCGATCAGTCACCGATTGGCCGCACTCCGCGCTCCAATCCGGCAACCTACACCGGCTTGTTCACGCCGCTGCGTGAGCTATACGCGCAAGTGCCAGAAGCGCGTGCGCGCGGTTATTCGCCGGGCCGTTTCAGCTTCAACGTGCGCGGCGGCCGCTGCGAAGCCTGCCAGGGCGACGGCCTGATCAAGGTGGAAATGCACTTTCTGCCGGACGTGTATGTGCCTTGCGATGTCTGCCACGGCAAGCGCTACAACCGCGAGACGCTGGAGATCCTCTACAAGGGCTACAACATCAACGACGTGCTGCAGATGACGGTCGAAGATGCCTTGCGCCTGTTCGAGCCGGTGCCGTCGATCGCACGCAAGCTGGAAACGCTGATGGACGTCGGCTTGAGTTACATCAAGCTGGGCCAGAGCGCGACCACGCTATCCGGTGGTGAAGCACAGCGCGTGAAACTGTCCAAGGAACTGTCGCGCCGCGATACCGGCCGCACCCTGTACATCCTCGACGAGCCCACCACCGGCCTGCACTTCCACGACATCGAGGCCCTGCTCGGCGTGCTGCACAAGCTGCGCGACGAAGGCAACACCGTGGTGGTGATCGAGCACAACCTGGACGTGATCAAGACCGCGGACTGGATCGTCGATCTGGGTCCGGAAGGCGGTCACCGCGGCGGCACGGTGCTGGTCACCGGCACGCCGGAAGACGTGGCGGCACATCCAGACTCCTACACTGGTCAGTTCCTGGCCAAGATGCTGCCCTCGACCAGCGCGCGTCCGGAACAGCCGGCGGCAGTGGCCAACAAGCCCGATGCGCGCCCGCCGCGCAAGGAAAAGCCGGCCAAGAAAACGGCGGCCAAAAAGGCTGCCGCCCCCGCAAAAAAGAAGGCTGCGAAATGAGCAACGAGCACAAGCAACTGGCCCGCGTGCCTATCAGCGTGCGCTGGCGCGACATGGACTCGATGGGCCATGTCAACAACGCCAAGTACGTGTCCTACCTTGAAGAGGCGCGCGTACGCTGGATGCTGGGCGTGGAAGGCGTGTCGATGAATGACCGCATCGCACCGGTGGTGGCCAATACCAACATCAACTATCGCCTGCCGATCGTGTGGCCGAACGACATCGTGGTCGAGCTGTTTGTCGAGCGCCTGGGCAACAGCAGCGTGACCATTGGCCATCGCATCGTTGACCAGAATGACGACAGCAAGCTGTATTCGGACGGCAATGTGGTGGTGGTCTGGATGGATACGCAGACGGGGAAAAGTGCGCCGTTGCCTGAGGCTGTAAGGGGGGCTTCTAGCTGATCTAGCCTGACCCTTCTCCCTCCGGGAGAAGGTGCCCCGAAGGGGCGGATGAGGGTCGGGTCAGCACTGGCGTTGTTGGCAGCGCAGCGCTTCGCTCCTACCCTCACCCCAACCCCTCTCCCGGTGGGAGAGGGGCTTCAATTGCAGTTGCAGGCATGACGGTGACCTGCCTCCACCCGCATCGCCTTACTTCAAGGCAACCTTCGGAAAATCCACCGGCACATCCAACGCCACGTTGATGTAGTTGGTGAACAGGTTCAACGCCACATGCGCGAGAATCTCAACGATCTGCTCGTCACCGAAACCCGCACCGCGCAGCTCCGCCACATCGACATCGCCCAGCTGCGCACGTTGCTCCACCACTTTCAGCGCGAATCGCAATGCCGCAGCAGTACGCGCGTCTTCGGACTGCCCCACCTGCGCCGATGCCATCTCAGCCGCACTAGCGCCCGCCTTCTGCCCCAGCACGGTATGCGCCGCCAGGCAGTATTCGCAGCGGTTGCGGTTGGCGATGGCAACGGCCAGCTGTTCGCCAAGCTTGCTGCCAAGACTGCCCTTGCCCAAGGCACCAAACGCGCCCCACATGCTCTGCAATGCCGCCGGGGAGTTGGACACCGCCTTGAACATGTTCGGCGTCGCGCCAAAGGCCTGGTGAATCTGCGCCAACAGCGGCTGGCTGGCGGCAGGAGCGGTCTGGGTCTGTAGATTGATGCGTGACATGGTGATCTCCTGATCAATTGGGATGGCTACCGGGCCGTCAGCCCGTGAAAGAAGTATCCCGCCCGAATCAGAACCATTTGATACGATTAGTTCACCAAACGAACCAATTGATACAGATGAGCAACCTTCCCCCGGTAGATCGACTGGCAGGCGTCCTGGAGAACTTCCGCTTCCAGGCGCAGCTATTCCACTCCGGCCCGCTGTGCGGGCTGACCAGCTTTGATGCGGGCGAAGGCCATGCCTATCTGCACGTACTGCGACGCGGCCAACTCGAGGTCAGCCATCCCGGCAGCCGCGATATCCCTGCCTCGATGCACTTCGAGGAGCCGACGCTGCTGTTCTATCCGCGCCCGTTCAATCACCGCTTCCACAACCCGCCACGCGAGGGCGCCGATTTCACCTGTGCACGCCTGGACTTCGATGGCGGCATCGCCCATCCGCTGGTGCGTGGACTGCCGTCGCTGATTGCATTGCCATTGGCGCGCGTCCCCGGCCTGGCGATGACACTGGAACTGCTGTTCAACGAAACCGACAACGTCCGCTGCGGCCAGCGCCTGCTGACCGATCGGCTGTTCGAAGTAGTGGTCATCCAACTGCTGCGCTGGCTGCTGGATCACCCGCAGGAAGCCGGAATTCCCGCCGGCTTCATCACCGGCCTGTCGGATCCGCGCTTGTCCCGTGCGCTGGCAGCGATGCATGACCAACCCGGTGAAAGCTGGACGCTCAGCAGTCTCGCCGAACAGGCAGGCATGTCGCGCACCGCCTTCGCCAACAGTTTTCGCGACATCGTCGGACAGACACCGCTGGACTACCTCACCGATTGGCGCATCGCGCTGGCCCAGCGTCGGCTCCGCCAAGGCCGGCCGATCAAGACGCTGGCCGACGAGCTCGGTTATGCCAATGCTTCGGCGCTATCGCGGGTATTCACAGCCAAAACCGGAATGTCGCCGCGCGAGTGGCTGAAACAGGCCCAGGCCTGATCAGCGCGCAGGCGCCTCGCGTCGTACCTGCAGCATTCCGTCGACCTTGGTTCCATCTTCCAGGCTCAGCCGCAACGGCAACTGCGCGCCTTCCGTCAGCGGGACTTCCGGCTGCATCAGCATCAAGTGCAGACCCCCGGGCTTCAGCTCGGCAGCTGCCCCGGCAGCAATCGGCAAGCGTTCGATTTCGCGCATCCGGCTGACGCCCTGCACCACCGTGGTTTCATGCAACGACACATCGCCAAAGGCCTTGCTGCCCGCACCGATGACAACCACCTCGCTGGCGCAGCCGTTGCGGATGCGCGCAAAGCCAGCCGCCATTCGCGTCGCCGCCGGGGTCAAGCGCACCCAGCCCTGCTCCACGCTCACGCAGGCCGGTGCTGCAGCCGCCTCAAATGCACCCAAGGCCAACAGTACGCACACGAATGGTTTGGTTATCATCAGGCCACGACTCCTTGCCGTACGAGAAACCGCAGCATGACCACGCTCATCGAAGTGATCAACCATGGCCCCATCCGTGAACTGCGCCTGGCGCGGCCGCCAGTCAACGCACTGGATACCGAACTGTGCCGCGCCCTGATTGCTGCCGTCACCCTGGCCATGACCGACGACGTGCACGGCATCGTGCTGTCCGGCAGCGAGCGGATCTTCACCGGCGGCATGGACGTGCCGCACCTGCTCTCGCATGGTGATGACAAGCGCAAATTGATGGACAGCTGGCAGGCCTTCTTCGGGGCCGCCCGTGTGCTGGCCGAGAGCCGCGTGCCGGTGGTGGCCGCGCTGACCGGCCATTCACCAGCTGGCGGCTGTGTGCTGGCGCTGTGCTGCGATTACCGGGTGATGGCGCGCAGCGCCGACCCGGCCAAACCCTATGTGATCGGTCTGAACGAGGTGCAGGTCGGCCTGGTCGCGCCGGAAGGCATCCAACGCCTGATGCGCCGCGTGGTCGGCCACCACCGTGCCGGCGTATTGCTGACCGGCGGCCAGTTGGTCAGCGCCGAGCGCGCCCTGGATATCGGTCTGGTCGATGAACTGGCTGACGGCGCGCCACAGGTGGTCGAACGCGCCATCGGCTGGCTGCAGGCCCAACTCAAGCTGCCGGCGCAGCCGATGCTGCAGACCCGCGCCATCGCCCGCGCCGACCTGCACGAGGCCATGCAGGCCGAGCACATCCAGCTGGAGCGCTTCGTCGAGGCCTGGTTCTCGCCGGATGCGCAGGGCGCTTTGCAGGCCTTGGCTGCTCGCTTGGGCAAGAACTGAGCAGCGCTCGGTCCGGGTTGGGGATCGGTACTGGCAGCAGCGCCTGCCTGCGTTCCCCTTCCCCTGCTCGCCTATAATCGCGGCCTGTCGAAATGAAGGCCGCCGCCTTGTCCAACACGCCCGAACCCGTGGTCTCCGAACTGATTGACCTGCTGTCGCTGGAGCGGCTGGAGGACAACCTGTTCCGTGGCCAGAGCCGCGATATCGGCACCAAGTACGTGTTCGGTGGGCAGGTGCTGGGCCAGGCGCTGGCAGCCGCACAGGCAACGGTCGAGAACGGCCGTCACGTGCATTCGCTGCACGCTTACTTCCTGCGCGCCGGCAATATCGACCACCCCATCGTCTATGACGTGGACCGCACCCGTGACGGCGGCAGCTTCTCGGTACGCCGGGTCACCGCCATCCAGCATGGCAAGGTGATCTTCTTCTGCGCGGCCTCGTTCCAGCAGGCCGAGCGTGGTGCCGAACACCAGCACAAGATGCCGGATGTGCCGCAACCCGAGGACATCGAACCCAACCGCCCGGTGCCGGCCGACGTGCTGGAGCGGCTGCCGGTCAAGGTACAGCGCTGGCTATCGCGCGGCGGCCCGTTCGAGTTCCGCCACGTCTATCCGCGTGACGAGCTGAACCCGCCCAAGCGCCCGCCCTACCACCAGGTCTGGCTGCGATTGAACGAGAAGATCGGCGATGCGCCGGAACTGCATCAAGCGCTGCTGGCCTACGCCTCCGACTTCCACCTGCTCGGCACGGCGACCTTCCCGCACGGCATCAGCTACTACCAGCCGCATGTGCAGATGGCCTCGCTCGACCACGCGATCTGGTTCCACCGCCCGTTCCGCGTCGACGACTGGCTGCTGTACTCGCTGGACAGCCCCAGCGCGCAGGATTCGCGCGGTCTGGCGCGTGGCCAGTTCTATACCCGCGATGGCGTGCTGGTCGCCAGCACCGCACAGGAAGGCCTGATCCGCGTGACCCCCGACGACAACGAAGCGAGCAAGGGCTGAACCATGCGCAAGATTTTCAGCAGCCAGCGCGTCGAGAACGCCGAAGGTGTGGCGCAGATCCTGCGCGATGCCGGCATCGAGGTGCGCGTCACCAACGGTCGCTCCTACCACAGCAAGCGCCGCGGCCAGTTCAGCTATACCGACAAGGTCAACAACGAGAACCAGCCCGCGGTCTGGGTGGTGCACGCCAATGACCAGCCGCGTGCGCGCGAGATCCTGCGCGACAAGCGCCTGCTCGATACCACCCGTCGCGACCATCCCACCGCCGAATACGCCTTCCGCGAAGCACCCTCCGAAGCAGGCAATGGTCGCAGCTGGGCCTGGAGGATCCGCATCGCCCTGCTGGTGGTGATCGCGGGCGTGGCCTTGGTGATCATGATGCGCCATCGCACTACCCCGACCGCCGCTCCGGCGGTCCCCACCACGCAGGCGCAACCAGCCCAGCAGCAGCCGAGCGAAGACGAGTTCCGCGTCCGCATCCAGTCGCAGCCCGACGCCCCCTCGCAGGCTCCGGCACCGGCACCGGCACCGGCACCGGCACCGGAAAAATAATCGGTCACATCGGGCTTCGGTGCCCGTCCTGTTTGGCAGTACCGTCGAAAAGGCCTGTCCGATGAGCACCGAAACGCTGGAAATCCTGCTGCAGAACGAGCTACCTGCCGCCCGCCAGGGCTGCACGCAGTCCTATGGACGCATCGTGATGGCCTGCCAGAACACGGTGACCGCCATCGCCCTGGCCATCACCCGCGATGTGCAGGCCAGCGAGGACATCGCCCAGGAAGCCTTCATCAAAGCCTGGCAACAGCTCACCCAGCTCAACAACAGCTCCAGCTTCCTGCCCTGGCTGCGGCAGATCACCCGCAACCTGGCCCGGGACTGGCTGCGCGCCAACCGCAACCGTCCGCTCAGCGGCGAGGCTGCGGAAATCGCCATCAGCATGGCCGCCGATCCCTCGCCCAACGGTGCCGACGCGATGGCGCGGGTGGAGGAGGAACTGGTCGCCGAGGAAATCATCTCGGCCCTGCCCGAGGACAGCCGCGAAGCCCTGCTGCTGTACTACCGCGAAGGGCAGAGTTCACAGCAGGTGGCCATGCTGCTGGGCCTGAGCGATGCGGCCGTGCGCAAGCGCCTGTCGCGCGCGCGTGCCAGCGTGCGCGAGGAAATGCTCAAGCGCTTTGGTGAATTCGCACGCAACTCGGCACCAAGCGCCGCTTTCGCTGCCTTGGTCAGCTCGGCGCTGATGCTGGCCGCCCCTGGTGTAGCCAGCGCTGCGATCATTGCCAGCGGCGCAGGAGTTGCCGGCACCAGCGCTGGCAAATTGGGAATCAGCAGTCTTGGCATCAACACCGCCGGCAGCGGCGCGGCCGCAGGAACACTCGGCGCTGCCGTAAATGCATTGTTCCCGAATCCTTTCGATCTATGGATAGTGCTGGGCGCAGTCGTGTTTGGCACCGTTGGGGCCTATCTCACCAATCTCTACCTGCTGCACTATGCCGAGACGCCGGAGGAAACCCAGCGTGTTCGCCGTTTCATGCGTCTGCACACCATCGGCGCCTTCGTGTTCTGCATCTGCGCCATGGCCGGCATTGTGTTCCGCATGGGCCTGATTGGCGGACTGCTGACCCTGGCAATAGGCATGGCCGTATTGAACTACCAGTACCTGGTCACGTTGCCGCGCGTGATGGCGCCGATGCTTGCCCGTGATGCAGCTCGCCATGGCCGCAAGGGCCCGTCCTGGATCTATCAGAGCATGTTCGGACGCAGCGCCGTGGTCAGCGCATCGCTGCTGGCGGTTGCGGCGACGCTGTACGCGTTGCTGCAGCACTGAGTTCCAAAGCAAAACACCCCCGCTGTTATCAGCGGGGGTGTTGTCGATCGGCGCCTTTGTGCAACTTACTTCGCAGCCGGAGCATGCGGCGGCATCGGGCCACGCGGGCCACGATGCTCGCGGTGACCGTCCTTGCGTGCGGCCTCCAGTTCGGCAGGACTCAACTTGCCATCCTTGTTGGTATCGGCCTTGGCAAACCACTCGGCACGACGCTGTTCGGCACGGGCCTGACGATCAGCCTGGTCGATGTAGCCGTCCTTGTTCACGTCCAGACGAGTGAAATTAGCCTGGTACTCGGCAGCGCTGATACGGCCATCGTTGTCGGTATCCATGCCGCGCATGAAGCCGCCATCACGCTGGCCGCGATGGCCGCCGTGGCGATCACTGCCGTGACGCCCGTCATGCCGCATCTGCGCCATTTCCTCGCGCGACAGCTTGCCGTCCTTGTTCTTGTCCAGTTCATCGAAACGCTGTGCCAGACGCGGGCGCGCCGCTGCTTCCTGACGATCAACCACGCCATCATTGTTGGCATCCAGGCGCTGTGGCGCCGGGCCGGTGCTGGTCGGCGCAGCCGCGAACACCAAGCCGGTCGCCGAGGTGGCCAGCAGCATCGCCAGCAGGAGGAGAGGTTTGCGGTGGGTCGTGGTCATGGTGTGGCTCCGTGGTGAGACTGCGGACGCGGCATTGCGTCCTCGCTACGGTCAACGCACCAGCTGCCGACTTGGTTGACCTGCATGCCGGCGATATTCATCACGCAGACAGGCGCAGGTTTTGCGACGCGCCACGGCTATGCTGTGCGCATGGCAGCCCACGGCGAAAACAACGAAGAACTGCGCCTGTTCCAGACCGGCGAGCATCCCTGCGGCTATTGGCCGGAACGGCAGGCACGCGACTTGGTGCTGGATCCCCAGGACGAGCGCCTGGGCGCGCTTTACCCGATGGCGTTGAGCTGGGGCTTCCGCCGCTCCGGCGACCTTGTATACCGCCCGCATTGCGAAGGCTGCCGCGCCTGCGTGCCGGTGCGTATCCCGGTGGCGCGCTTCCGCCCTGACCGCAGCCAGCGCCGCTGCCTGGCGCATAACGCCGACCTGCAATGCCGGATTCTGCCGGCCGAGCGTACCGACGAGCAGTTCGCACTGTATCAACGCTACCTGTCCCACCGTCACGCCAAGGGCGGCATGGACGAGCACGGCCCGCACGAGTTCGACCAGTTCCTGATCGGCAGCTGGTCACACGGCCGCTTCATGGAAATACGCACGGCAGGTGCTGCCGGCAAACGCGGGCAACTGCTGGCCGTCGCCGTCACCGACGTCACCGACCTCGGCCTGTCGGCGGTCTATACGTTCTTTGATCCGGATCAGGAAAAGCGCAGCCTCGGCACCTTCGGCATCCTGCAGCAGATCGCCTGGGCCCAGCGCAACGGCTTGCCGCATTTGTATCTGGGTTATTGGATCAATGGCCACCGCAAGATGGACTACAAACGCCGTTTCCATCCGCTGGAGTATTTCGACGGAAAGCGCTGGGTGCAGGGCGAACAGGACCTTGGCAATGGCCAGCCTTGATTGAGAAACACCTCAACTGTGACCTGTCTTGATACTTATTTAACCGGGATTTATGCAGAATAGGAATGTCATCGCGCATCGTGATGGCGCAAGGAAGTATTCATTCAACAGGAGTAATGCGTGAAGACCCAACTTTTGATTCTGGCTGCAATTGGCACCCTGGCCCTCGCTGGCTGCAAGAAGGCCGAAACCCCGGCCACGGACGCACCGGCAGCCACCCCGGCCGCTGCACCCGCAGCTGCTGCAGCTGAAGTCACCCCGGCCCCGGCCACCGACACCGTCAAGGCCGGCACCGGCGTTCCGGAATGCGACCAGTACCTTGAAAAGGTCTACGCATGCATCAGCGACAAGGTTCCCGAAGCCCAGCGCGACATGATGAAGCAGGGCATCGAGCAGTCGCGTAGCGCCTGGGCTGGTGTGACCGACAAGACCGAGCTGGCCAACCAGTGCAAGACCGCGCTGGAACAGGCCAAGACCAGCTTCGGCGCGATGGGCTGCACGTTCTAAGCAACGTAACAGCGCTATCCGTGGACGCCCCGCTTGCGGGGCGTTCGTGTTTTCGCAACTTCATGTTTTCGCCTTATCGTCATGGCGACGTGAGAAAATCGGCGGATGCGCATCTCAACCCTACTCGCCCCGATGACCCTGCTGTTGGCAGCCTGCTCCACCTCACCCAGCGGCAGCGCCAGCCCGCCGAACCAGCTGCGGCTGGCAACCTACAACACCTCCCTGTATTCCGAGGAGGAAGGCGGTCTGATCCGTGAACTGCAGGGCGACAGCGCGCATGCGCGCAAGATCGCTGCTGTACTGCAGCAGACGCGGCCGGATCTGGTCCTGCTCAACGAATTCGATTTCGACGACGCCCACCGCGCCGCCGACCTGTTCCAGCAGCGCTATCTTGAAGTCGCCCAACCCGGCGGCGGCGAAGCACTGAAATACCCCTACCGCTATCTGGCCCCGGTCAACACCGGCGTGCCCAGTGGCCTGGATCTGGACAACAACGGCACGGTTGGCGGCAAAGGCCGCGAGCGTGGCAACGATGCCTGGGGTTACGGCCTGCACCCGGGCCAGTACGGCATGCTGGTGCTGTCCAAGTACCCGATCGATGAAGCTGCCGTACGTACGTTCCAGCTGTTGAAGTGGAGCACCATGCCCGGCGCGCTGCGTCCGATCGAGCCGACTACCGGCAAATCGTTCTGGCCGGATGCGGTGTGGTCACAGCTGCGACTGTCGTCCAAGTCGCATTGGGACGTGCCGGTGCGCACCCCGCTGGGCACGGTGCACGTGCTGGCATCGCACCCCACGCCGCCGGTGTTCGATGGCAAGGAAAAGCGCAACGCCGCCCGCAACCACGACGAACTGCGGCTGTGGAAGGAATACCTCGATGGCGGCGACAAGCCGTGGCTGTGCGATGACAAGGGCACATGCGGTGGCCTGGCCGGTGATGCACGCTTCGTCATCGTTGGCGACCTGAACAACGATCCGGCCGATGGCGACGGCCGCCACGACGCCATCCTCGAACTGCTGGAACACCCGCGCGTGCTGCGCTACCCCACTCCGACCAGCGTCGGTGCCGAGCAGACCAGCCTGGCCTATGCAGAGAAGGGCATCGTCCGCCGCGGCGCCCCGCAGCACGCCACCGGCGACTTCGGCCCGCGCTCGGGCACCATGCGCTTGGATTATGTACTGCCCTCCACCGGCCTGAGCTACATCGGCAGCGGCGTGTTCTGGCCCGCCAACGACAGCCCGGAAGCGAAGATCGCCGACGGCAGCGACCACCATCTTGTCTGGGTTGATGTGCGCTGAGCACTGCAAATTGCATCTGAAGGTTTTGCATGACGCCGGCGCCAGCCGGCGTCATTGCTTGACCTCTTCCTACGGCCAATCATCTGCCGCCATCATGGCTGCCTCAGCAACTTCCTCGGCAACCGCCTCTGCTTCCTGCCTGGCAAGCGCCTGCGACCTTGCGGACAACTTGTCCGGCACCGGCTTCCTGCACTCCGCCATGCGCATCTTTCCGTCAGCGGAGACCACGATCGTTCCACCGCTGTAAGTGGCCACCAGCAGTTCGCCGTTGGTGGTCAGGTACGTTCGCATGGGTGCCCCTGGCAGAATCCGCCACGTCGAAGCCTTCCAGCCAGCCACGGTCTGTTCGATGCTGATCAACGCGCCCCGATTACCCCCAAGGTGAGCAATACCAACCACCGCCACATAGCCATCACCGAAGCGGAAGATGTCTTCAACGTTTTCCTGCAACAGATCGTGCTGCTGGCCCTGCTCACCGAAGAAGAGCAGTTCCCCACCCCACTCTCCTCGGTCACTACCGAGCAACCAGCCGCCGGGCACACGCAACGCTGTACTCGGAACCTGCTTCACCAGCCGACGTTTTTCAACGATTTTTCCCGTTCCAGCGTCCCCCTCAGGAGGCGGCGCGATTTCGATCTCGCTTCGGTTATAGGCCAGCGCTTTCAGATTTGCAGCATGCGTCGGCGCGCGTAGTTTGGTTGCACTACTCTCAGCCAGCTCACCATCAACCGGCACACCACATACAGGAACGCCATCGTCTTCACCGATATGAGAATAGCGGAAGAATTCGGATGGAAAGTTGTCCGGGTGATACCTCGAAACATAAGGTTCGCCGTTACCGATCCTGGCCATCGCCAGCGTGGCCGCTTGTCGAACCGGCGGATACCAGTGCAGCATACTTGCCCGCTGTAGTGCCGGCAGGGCAGAACCCGCCTTGATCTGCCCCAGCGACTCCGCCGCCGTCCATGCCAAACGCGGGTCCATCGGATCATTCAACTTGCCAGCCAACGCAGGTCCAGCAGCGGCATTGCCGATAAAACCCAAGGTCCTCGCCGCCGCGACCCGGACTTCCGGATCGGCATCATCCAACAGCGCAATCACCCTGCCAGCAGCGCCGGCCGCAGCCGGCCCCGCCTGCGCAGCATCTCGCAGCGTCAGCGCGTCAGGATCGACAAGGCGCTGCACGAATATGCTGCCAGCTTCAGTGGAACCGATAGCGACAAGTGCATTGTCGATCGCCGGCGCCAAAGAGGGCCGACGGCTGCGCAACTGCAGCAGCTCAGCTTCGAGCCCCAAGGCCGGCACCCCGAGCTCGGAAATCATTCCAATAGCACCGTAGCCCACCTGATCGCTCACATCAGGCGCCACGGCAATCGAGAGCAGCTGGGGCGCCGCGGCGGCACGGACTGATGGTGGCATGCGATGCAGCACTTCTCCCAACAGAAAATGCAGGTGACCATCGCAGGCTGTCTCGCAGCGAGCGGCTTCCACGATGTAAGGCACGGCCCGCGCGCCACTCAACTCAACGGCATAGGCTTCTTGATTGTGCGGCGCACTGTCCGAGCGCAGATAGCGCTGCACGGCTTCGCCGGCAGCTTCGTCCGTGTCCATCCGAGCAAGCGCCGGTGCCAGCCAGCCCAGACCACGATCAAGCCCGCGCCTGATCTCTGGCAGGTAGGCAGGGTCTATATGCGGCACATCCCGCAGCACCCTGCCAGCCAGCTCGGAAACAGCGATATCCGCGCTTTCCAACAGCGGCACAAGTGCCGCATCAGCACCAGCAAACGTGCTGATTCGCGCAAGCAGCACCTCTGCCTGTGCACGCGCCTCAGACGTCCGTGGCGGAGTCTTCGCCAACATCTGCAAGCTGCCAATGCATATTTCCAACGACGTACACGGCAGCCCAGCCGGTGCACGCACCGCAGATGCCGGCAGCACAGCAATGACCACAATCGTTGCAACAGTCCAAGCCAGCAATCTGCGCATTTCCCCCCCACGAGAATCAAGCAGGACACAAGCCCGACAACATAGCCGTTTGGCGCAGGCCCGAACCTGCGCCAGCAGCTGTTACCGCAGTTCAATACCAATTGCCGCTGCCGCATCACACGCAATCGCACGCGCCTGATCCACATTTACTGCGCGCGCCAAGGTCACACCGACGCGCCGCTGGCCCTGCACCATCGGCTTGCCAAACAGGCGTAGCGCCGAGTCCGGATGGATCAGTGCTTCGGCCACGTTGCTGAAGAACGGAACGCCATTGCCCTGCGCCAACATCGCGCACGATGCCGATGCGCCGTTGTGACGGATGCTCGGGATCGGCAGGCCAAGAATGGCGCGTGCGTGCAGTGCGAACTCGCTCAGCTCCTGCGACACCAGGGTCACCAGACCGGTGTCGTGCGGACGCGGCGAGACTTCGCTGAACCACACCGCGTCGCCCTTCACGAACAACTCGACACCGAACAGGCCCCAGCCGCCGAGGTCATCGGTGATGGCACGGGCGATCTGTTGCGCACCCTCCAGCGCCTTGGCCGACATCGCCTGCGGCTGCCAGCTTTCGCGATAGTCGCCATCCTTCTGCAGGTGGCCAACCGGATCACAGAACGCTGTTCCACCAGCGTGGCGCACGGTCAACAAGGTGATCTCGTAGTCGAAGTCGATGAAGCCTTCGACGATGCAACGGCCGGCACCGGCACGGCCGCCGGTCTGCGCGTATTCCCATGCCGGTCCGATATCGGCTTCGCTGCGCAGCGTGCTCTGGCCCTTGCCCGAGGACGACATCACCGGCTTGACCACGCACGGCAGGCCGATGGTGGCGACGGCCTCGCGGTACTCGGCTTCGGTATCGACAAAGCGATAGGGCGAGGTCGGCAGGCCCAGGGTTTCCGCGGCCAGACGGCGGATGCCTTCGCGATCCATGGTCAGGCGCGCGGCGCGCGCGGTCGGGATCACCCGCAGGCCCTGCTCGGCCTCCAGCTGCACCAGGGTTTCGGTGTGGATGGCCTCGATCTCCGGCACCACCAGATGCGGCTGCTCCTGCGCGATCAGCGCCTTCAACGCGACCGGGTCAAGCATGTCCAACACGTGGCTGCGATGCGCGACCTGCATGGCCGGGGCATTGGCGTAGCGGTCGGCGGCGATCACTTCCACCCCGAAACGCTGCAGTTCGATCGCCACTTCCTTGCCCAGTTCGCCCGAACCAAGCAGCAGGACGCGGGTAGCGGATGGGGACAACGGGGTACCGAGGGTGATCATCAGGCAGGTCCGGAAGGGCGCTAAAGAGGATGCATATTCTAGGCAAGCCGGGCCGTGGAGGGGCGGCCCCATTCCCCGGGTAAGCACCAGCGGACCCGGGGAATGGATGGAATGGCGCAGCGGGGATGAGGTGTCCCGCACCGGCCTCCGGGGCGAGCGTGCTTACCCGGTTCCTGCCCAGGCCAAGGCGCAATGACAGAACCACTTGCATGTTGATATCAATTTGATATCTTAACCATCAACCACCACGGAAGATGTGCCATGAAAGAGAAGTCCATCGGTTCCATGACCGGCATTCCCACCCTGCTTGGCACCCTCCTGATGATGCTTGCGGGCGCCATCGCGATCATTGCAGCGATCGTAGTCACCAAGAACGGTACCGGTGGCGGCGGGCCGATGGTGATCGGCGGCATCGCTTTGGTGGTCGTCGGCCTCTTCCTCAGCTGCGGCCTATACATGGTCCAGCCCAACCAGGTCGCTGTGATCAGCCTGTTCGGCAAGTACGTCGGTACGGTCAAGGAAAACGGTCTGCGCTGGAACAACCCCTTCTACAGCAAGCGCACCGTCAGCCAGCGTGTGCGCAACTTTGAAAGCGGCAAGCTCAAGGTCAATGAGCTGGACGGCTCGCCGATCGAAATCGCCGCGGTCATCGTCTGGCAGGTGGTCGATGCTTCCGAAGCGGTCTACAACGTCGACGACTACGAGAGCTTCGTGCACATCCAGTCCGAATCGGCGCTGCGTGCGATGGCCACCAGCTACCCCTATGACCAGCACACCGAAGGCCAGCTCGCCCTGCGCAGCCACGCCTCCGAGATCTCCCAGCACCTGAAGGACGAACTGGCCGAACGCCTGGCCGATGCCGGCGTACAAGTGCTTGATGCCCGCATCAGCCACCTCGCCTACGCACCGGAAATCGCCCAGGCCATGCTGCAGCGTCAGCAGGCCAGCGCGGTGATCGCCGCGCGCACACAGATCGTCGCTGGCGCCGTCGGCATGGTCGAAATGGCGCTGCTGGAACTGCAGAAGAACGCCGTCGTCACCCTCGACGAAGAGCGTAAAGCGCACATGGTCAGCAACCTGTTGACCGTGCTGTGCTCGGACCGCGGCACCCAGCCAATCGTTAATGCCGGTTCGCTGTACTGAACAACGCAGTGAGGTAATCGTAGTGAATGTTTTCGCCCCCCTGATCATTGCCGCCACCGGCATCCCTGCTCTCTGCTTCGCGGTATGGAGCGGACGCCCCGGCACCGCGCACGCACGCGGGCTGGGCCTGCGCTGGGCTTTGATCGCACTGTGCATGTTCCTGGCTGCCACCGGCGTCTACCTGGCCGGTGACAACCGCAACATCGCCTACGGCGTGATCATCGCGCTGGTGGTCGCGGTCAATGCGCTGGGCATTTCGATGGTGCTGCATCTACGTCGCGGCAACAACGGAGCACCCCGCAGGTGAGCGAGAAGAAGGCCTATCCGCTGCGCATCAACGCTGATGTTCTGGCGGCGACCCAGCGCTGGGCCGACGACGAGCTGCGCAGCCTCAACGCGCAGATCGAGTATGTGATCCGCGACGCCCTGCGCAAGGCCGGGCGTTTACCCAAACCTCAAGAAGAGCCCAAGGAAGAATAATGAGCACGCAGTGGAAATACCTGGTCGTCGAGTTGAAAACCACCCTGATGGGCAGCTTCAAGGCAGAAACACTGCAGGAAGAACTGGACAAGCAGGGCCGGCTTGGTTGGGAACTGGTCAACGTGGTCCATGCCACTCCAACCATTTCCACCCCCACATTGGTTTTCAAA
The DNA here is from genome assembly GCF_056760195.1 of Stenotrophomonas sp. STEN020. Taxonomy (NCBI): domain Bacteria; kingdom Pseudomonadati; phylum Pseudomonadota; class Gammaproteobacteria; order Lysobacterales; family Lysobacteraceae; genus Stenotrophomonas; species Stenotrophomonas sp. STEN020. The sequence goes on along the minus strand of NZ_JBRREI010000039.1, from coordinate 2,923 downwards.
AAGGCTCTGTGATGAAAGCCTTGAGTGGATTGATCACAGCAGCGATTCTTTCCCTCGCCGGCAGCGCACATGCTGCCGACCCGGCCACTCTGGCCACCCAGCTGCTGGACCGGCTTGATGCTGGCCAGTACGCGGCTGCCGAAGCGGATTTTTCGGCACAGATGAAAGCGGCGGTACCAGCAGACAAGCTCAAGGCGGTCTGGGAGTCGCTGCCCGCGCAGATGGGTGCAGCCGGTCCACGTGGCGAAGCCGCAACCAGCGAAGCCGACGGCTTCCGCATCGTCGTCATTCCACTGCGCTACGCCAATGGCGCCCTGCAGGCGCGCATCGTGCTGGACAAGGACGACAAGGTTGCCGGCTTCCTGGTGCAGCCTGCAGCCGCCGCACCTGCACCGCCGCCTGCAGCTGATGCCAGCTTCATCGAACAGGACTTCAACGTGCCAGCTACTGGCAGCGCCAGCGCGGCACTGCCGGGCACGCTGACCCTGCCCAAGGGCAAGGGTCCCTTCCCTGCCATCGTATTGGTGCACGGCTCCGGTCCGCAGGACCGCGATGAAACAATCGGCCCCAATCGCCCGTTCCTGGACATCGCGCGCGGCCTGGCAGCACAGGGCGTTGCCGTGCTGCGCTACGAAAAGCGCAGCCACGCGCGTCCGCAGGATTTCAAAGGCAGCTTCAGCATTGATGACGAAACCACCGACGATGCGGTCGCTGCGGTAAACGCGCTGGCAACCAACGTCATCATCGATCCTCGCCGCGTCTATCTGCTGGGCCACAGCCAAGGTGGATTGCTGGCCGGGCGCATCGCCAAGGCGGCCAATGGCAAGCTGGCTGGACTGGTGCTGCTGGCTGCACCGGCGCGCCCAATCCTCGACCTGCTGGCCGAGCAGAACCGCTACATGCTCGGTCTGGACGGCACGATCAGCGCCGAGGACCAAGCCCAGCTCACCGCCCTGGATGCGGCCATCGCCGCCGTGCGCAGCAATCCGGATGCACGATTGATGGATGTCCCCGGGCGGTTCTGGCAGCGGCTGGAAACCGTCGACCCCATCGCCGGTGCGCGCGACAGCAAGTTGCCAGTGCTGGTGCTGCAGGGCGGCCGCGACTTCCAGGTGATCGACACTGACTGGCAGCTGTGGAACAAGGGGCTGCAAGGTGAGCGCTACCGTTTTCGGCACTACCCGGCGCTCAATCACCTCGGCATCGCCGGTGAAGGCAAGGGCTCGCTGGAAGAGTACGCGCGCCCGGGTCACGTCGATCCAGCACTGATCAACGACATCGCGCTATGGATCAAAGCACAGTGATGAGCAGCCGCAACACCACGCCAACCGAAACAAAAAAGTTCAACGTCGCCAAACCAACCAGCTCACTCCTGCTCTGGCTATGGGCGCCCATGCTGCTGGTGCTCAGCATCGATCCGCTGATCAGGTTGTTCGCCGGCAAGCCGCCGTTCCAGGCGACATTCGCGTCCTGGGGTGGCTGGTTGGTACTGTCCCTGGTTGGCGCGGCGCTGACTCTGGCCTACCGTCGGCGCGAACTGCGCGTTGAATCGAAGCAATTGACCATCGCCGCCACCTTGTACACCCGACGCGTGCCGCTGAGTTCGATGCGGCTGGAACGCGCGCGCGTCGTCAATTTCGCAGAGAACCCTGATTTCAAGCCAGGCGGGAAATCCAATGGTTTCCAGTTCCCCGGCTTCCGCGCTGGTCACTTCCACATGAAGGGCGGCGGCAAGGCCTTCTGTCTGATCACCGACAACAGCCGCGTACTGGTGATCCCGCTGCGCGACGGCAACAGCGTGCTGGTCAGCCCCGAGCAGCCGCGCGCCCTGCTGGATGAACTCAGACGACTGGCCGACGGCGACGCACGGGCCTAAGCTGCGCGTATGCGCAACGCTCCCCACATCCTGCTCAACACGCCCGACATCGAGATCTGGCCCGGCGGCCTGCTGCGCGCGCGCAGCAGTGATGATGCACGCGTGCTGGCCCGGGCAACGCAGGTGCTGCGACGCAAACGCGATGGCCGCTATCTGGCTGCGCAGCTGCGTGGCGGACTGATGCCATTGGTGACCCGGCTGGCGGACGAACCCGGCATCGACTTTGCGTTGACCGCGCTGGAAGCCTTGCGCGCACAGCCATCCCGTATTCCGCCAGCGAGTGGCAGCCTGCCCTTGCATCAGCTGCATCTGCATCTGCAGCAACTGGATCTGGATGCCGACGCCTACGCCGCGCAGACCGGTTTGCCGCTGGTCGCCGAACCGGCGCATCTGCGCCTGGCCGGTTTTGATCGCTACCGTCGTCCGCTCTGGCTGACCGGCGGTGCAGCGCGCGGCTGGCAACGCATGCAGCAGACGGCCGCTACTGATGGCATCGCGCTGGATGCGATCTCCGGCTACCGCAGCCACGACTATCAGCTCGGCATTTTTGAGCGCAAGCTGGCGCGCGGCCTGAGCGTGGACGAGATCCTCACCGTCAACGCCGCTCCTGGCTACAGCGAGCACCATGGCGGCAACGCACTGGACATCAGCACACCGGGCGAGCCGCCGGCAGAGGAATCCTTCGAACTCACCACCGGGTTCGCCTGGCTGCAGCAGCACGCAGGGCGCTTCGGCTTCCACATGAGTTACCCGCGCGACAACCCGCACGGCATCGTCTACGAGCCCTGGCACTGGTGCTATCGCAGCGCTGCGCCGTTGTAAGAGCGGCGTAAGCTGCGAAGCTGACGAACCGTCCGATGCATTGTCTGCAAGGCGCCTGCCGAGCATGGCTCGGCACTACGGATCAGCATTTACTTTTGGGCATGCCTGCGACCTGACAGATCATGGGCTTCGGGGCGTAAACCCCCCCCCCCAAAAACACGCGGGCCCCCCATTTTGGGGGCGGCGGAAACCCCGCCCCCCCCCCCCACCCCCCCCCCCGGCCAA
>NZ_JBRREI010000038.1:0-46698 GCF_056760195.1 Stenotrophomonas sp. STEN020 | reverse complement strand
GCTCCTGCAGCATGGCTGGCAAGGCCCCATGCCGAGCATGGCTCGGCACTACAGCTCCCTCCCTTTTGCGCAGCAAAGGGGAGGGTTGGGGAGGGGTAAGCTTTTTGCCGGTTGATGCAATCCCGGCTTCGCGGCTTACGCCGCTCCTGCGGCATGGCTGGTAAAGCCCCATGCCGAGCATGGCTCGGCACTACGCATAACCCACGCCACGTGACCTGCATTCCCCGCAGTCCGCCCGCGCTCCTGCATAATCAGCACGATGAGCGTCCTGCGTTTTGACAATGTCAGCAAACACTATGCCGGTGGCCATCAGGCGCTGCTGGATGTCAGCTTCGAGGTGGCGGCCGGCGAGATGCTGTTCGTCACCGGGCACTCCGGTGCCGGCAAGAGCACCTTGCTCAAGCTGATCCATCTGAGCGAGCGGCCCAGCCGTGGCGCTGTCATCTTCGGCGAGCGCAATCTGCTCAAGGTGCGTGGCGGCAAGGTTGCCCTGCATCGGCGCGAAGTCGGCGCGGTCTATCAGGACCATCGCCTGCTGGTCGACCGCAGCATCGGCGAGAACGTCGCCCTGCCGCTGATCCTGCGCGGCGACCGCCGTGCCGATACCGGCAAGCGGGTGCGCTCGGTGCTGGAGCGGATGGGCCTTGGCCATCGCGAAAAGGCGCTGCCCAGCGAACTGTCGGCCGGTGAGCAGCAGCGCGTCGGCATTGCCCGTGCAATCGTCGCCGAGCCCAAGCTGCTGGTGGCCGACGAGCCCACCGGCAATCTTGATCCGACCCTGGCCGCGGAAATCATGACCTTGTTTGCCGAGCTGCCGGCGCGCGGCACCAGCGTGCTGGTGGTCAGCCATGACCTGGCCCTGCTCAAGCAGATGCGCAAGCGCGTGTTGATCCTCGATCACGGCCGTCTGGTCGATGACATCTCGCCGCAGGACCTGGCCGAATGACTAGCAGCAACAGCAGCGAGAAGTCCGCAACGAACACCAGCACGGCAGCGCCGTCGCGGCTGGCAACCTGGATCAACCACCATTTGCACAGCGTGGTGTTCAGTCTCGGCCGCGCGCTGCGCAGGCCGTGGGCGACCGCGCTGACGGTGGCGGTGATGGCACTGGCCTTGGCACTGCCGTTGGGGCTGTCGATCGGCCTGGACAACCTCAAGCATTTCTCCGGCAGCGTGCAGCAATCACGCGATATCAACCTGTTCCTGAAGACCGACGTCGATGGCGCCGCTGCGCAGGAGTTGGCCAAGACCCTGCGCGCCCGTGCCGATGTGGCGCAGGTGCAGCTGCGCACGCCAGACGAAGGCTTGGCCGAGCTGCGTCAGAACGCAGGTCTGGGCGAAGCCATCGATGCGCTGGGCGAGAACCCGCTGCCCACGTTGCTGATCGTGACTCCAACCGGCGGCGTCGACGCCGACTTGGCCAAATCGCTGGAAACCCTGCCGCAGGCAGATCTGGTCCAGCACGACGCACTCTGGCGGCAGCGGCTGGATGGCTGGCTGAACTTTGGTGCGCGCCTGGTGCAGGTGTTGTCGGTGCTGCTGGGATTGGGCGCAGCGTTGGTGGTTGGCAACACGGTGCGCCTGGATATCCAGGCACGGCGCGAGGAAATCGGCGTGCTGCAGTTGCTGGGGGCCAGTGATGGCTTCATCCGTCGCCCGTTTGTCTATATGGGCGCGTGGTACGGGCTCGCTGCCGGTGCGCTCGCCTTGGGCTTGATCGGCGTATGCGGGCTGGCCTTGCGCGCGCCACTGGCCAATCTGTCGCAAAGCTACGGCAGCCCCTTCATGTTGCATGGTCTGGATCTGCTGCATTCGGGCATGGTGCTGGTAGGCACCACGATTCTGGGTTGGTTGGGGGCATGGCTGGTTACCGGTCACTTCCTCAGGCAGACTCGCCCGACTGAAACCTGAGGCCCGCATGTCCACGCACGAGCTCAAGCACCTGATCAGCGACGCGCCGCGGGTAATGGTGGTCGATGGATCCAAACTGGTACGGCGCCTGATCAGCGACGTGCTCAAGCGCGAACTGCCGGATGTCGAGGTTGTGGGCTGCGCCAGCATTGCCGAGGCGCGTGAAGCGCTGGCAGCTGGCCCGGTGCATCTGGTCACCACTTCGCTGGCCCTGCCTGATGGCGATGGCCTGGCGCTGGCGCGTGGCGTGCGCGAAACCGCCGGACAGGCCTATGTGCCGGTGATCGTGGTTTCCGGCGACGCCCAGCAGCATCTGGAACAGCGCCGCTTCACCGAATACGTCACCGACTATTTCGACAAGGCGCTGGGCCATGAAGCCTTGGCGACCTTCATCCGTGGCTATGTGCAGCCCGAGCCGGTGGCCAATGCGACCGTGCTCTATGTCGAAGACAGCCGCGTGGTGGCCGAAGCCACCAAGCGCATGCTCGAACGCCACGACCTGCATGTCGTGCACGTGCTTACCGCCGAGGATGCATTCTCGCTGCTCACCGCCGAGTCGCTGGGCCGCACCACGCGCCAAGTGGACCTGGTGCTGACCGACGTCACCCTCAAGGGCGAGCTCAGTGGGCGCGATGTGGTCGAGCGCATCCGCGTCGACTTCGCCTATGGCAAGCGACGCCTGCCGGTACTGGTGATGACCGGTGACAGCAATCCGCACAACCAGTCGGCACTGCTGCAGTCCGGCGCCAATGATCTGGTGCAGAAACCCATTGAAGAACGTCTGCTGGTGACCAAGGTGCTGTTCCAGCTGCGGCTGGCGCGCATGGCACAGCCGGCGGTGGTGCTGTGAGCGAAGACGGCGCACAGATCCAGCTCGAGCCCAGTTGGAAGGCGCGCATTGGCGATTGGCTGCTGCGCCCGGAAATGCGCGAGCTGTCGGCCTTCCTGCGCAAGCGCAAGGCGGCCGGCGTACACGTATTCCCGCCTGGCCCGGAAATCTTTGCCGCTTTCAACGCCACCCCGTTCGAGCAGGTAAAAGTCGTCGTGCTGGGTCAGGACCCGTACCACGGCTACGGTCAGGCGCATGGTTTGAGTTTCTCGGTGATGCCGGGTGTGCCGGTGCCGCCGTCGCTGCTCAACATTTACAAGGAGCTTGAAGCCGACCTGGCTATCCCGCGCCCGGACCACGGCTGCCTGCTGCCATGGGCGCAGCAAGGTGTGCTGCTGCTCAACGCTGTGCTGACGGTGGAAGAGGGCAAGGCCGGCGCGCATCAGGGCCGCGGCTGGGAGGGTTTCACCGACCATGTGGTCGACGTGCTCAACCGTGAGCGCGAAGGCCTGGTGTTCCTGCTGTGGGGTGCCTACGCCCAGAAAAAAGGCAAGGTCATCGATACCCGCCGCCACCGCGTGTTCAAGGCGCCGCATCCTTCGCCGTTGTCGGCGCACCGTGGGTTCCTCGGCTGCCGTCATTTCTCGCAGACCAATGACTATCTGGCCCGCAACGGCCAAACCCGGATCGACTGGCGGCTGCCGGCGCTTGCGGCCTTGACGGCGTAAAGCTGGCGTTTTGGGCGCCCGTCACATCTCTCTTACGATTGTGTGTTTTTATGCCGGCCACGGGGGGCATGCATCCTGCATGGTCCGGCAGCGTTGCGCCTTAGGGGGCGTTGATGACCAGGGGATTTTTCGGCGCGATAAGCGCTCTTTTTTCATGGGTGTCTTTCAAATCGCGTGCGTCAACTGATGCCCGGGCCTTGTTCGCGCGGGTGCTCAACATCGCGCTGATGTGCACGGGAATGCTGGCGGTGCCTGCGTTTGCGCAGTCGGTGAGTTCGACGGTAAGCCCGGGCAGCTTCACTGCTGCTGGCAATGTCCTTACCTTTACCTTCAACGTGAACTCGAAGGACAGCCCCATCACCGGGGTGAGCTTCAGTGGTGTGCCTGATCCTTTCCAGGCCGGGTCGAACTGCAGTGCGCTGACGGCGACAGGCTCGTGTACGGCCAGATACACGATTACCGCCGACGACGTGGCGCTGGGTGGCGTGCAGGTCTCGCTCAATTACACGATGACACGTTCAGGGGGAGGGTCGTGGGGCGGGGCGGTTTCGTCGTCGACGTCCTGGATCTCGCTCGCTGGTGTGCCAAGTGCCCCGAGCAACGTGACTGCGGTTGCGGGCAAACGGTCGGCGAAAGTGAGCTTCACTCCATCTGCAGAAAATGGCGGCGGCACAGTCACCTACTCTGTCACGGCAATGGCAATGAACGGTGGTGCCTGGAAGTCCGCGCAAGGCAGCGGTAGCCCGATCAACGTGGTCGGATTGACCGGCAACAAGCAATACCAGTTTTACATCAACGGGACCAGCGCCGGGGGGGGCAGTGTGCCCAGCCTCACGTCCAACACGGTGACAGCCTTGCCTGCGGCACCGGAGCTCAACGCTCTGAGCCGGAGCTCCGGCCCCACAGTCGGTGGCAATTCGATCAACCTCGACGGCGAATATTTCAGCGACGCCACGGCGGTCAAGTTTGGTAGTGCGATCGCCGTCTTCTCGGTCAGCGACGACAACCGCATCGTAGCGACAGTGCCCGCTGGTACCGGTACGGTGGATGTCACTGTGACCACCGCGGACGGCACCAGCGCGACCTCGCCCAGCACCAAGTACACCTATGTTCCAGCACCCGCAGTGACGTCGATCTCGCCGACCGCTGGCCCGATCGCCGGTGGCACCTCGGTGGTCATCAACGGTACCAACTTCAGCGGTGCAACAGCGGTGAAGTTCGGTGCGAGCAACGCGAGCAGCTACTCGGTAAACAGTGCAACCCAGATCACCGCGACCGCGCCTGCAGGGGCCGCCGGTACGCTGGACGTGACGGTGACCACGGTCGGCGGCACCAGCGCGACCAGTGCCGCTGACCAGTACACCTATGCTGCGGCGCCCACAGTGACTTCCATCGCGCCGAGCGCAGGTCCTGCTGGCGGCGGCACGACGGTGACCATTACCGGTACCAACTTCAGCGGTGCCACAGCGGTAACCTTCGGCGCCACTGCCGCGGCCGGCTTCACTGTCAATAGCGCCACCCAGATCACCGCGACCGCGCCAGCGGGCACGGGCACGGTGGACGTACGCGTGAGCACCGCTGGCGGTACCAGTGCGACCAGTGCGGCCGATCAGTTCACCTATGTGGCAGCGCCCACAGTGACTTCCATCGCGCCGAGCGCAGGTCCTGCTGGCGGAGGCACGACGGTGACCATTACCGGTGCCAACTTCAGCGGTGCCACGGCGGTGACCTTCGGCGCGACTGCGGCGACCGGTTTCACGGTCAACAGCGCCACCCAGATCACCGCTACCGCGCCAGCGGGTACGGGCACAGTGGACGTACGCGTGACCACGACTGGCGGTACAAGCGCGACCAGTGCGGCCGATCAGTTCACCTATGTGGCAGCGCCCACGGTGACATCGGTTTCGCCGACCAGCGGCCCGGCCACGGGCGGCACGACAGTGATCATCAGCGGCACCAACTTCAGCGGCGCCACGGCGGTAACCTTCGGTGCGACTGCGGCGACCGGTTTCACGGTCAACAGCGCCACCCAGATCACCGCGACCGCGCCAGCGGGCACGGGCACGGTGGACGTGCGGGTGACTACGATTGGCGGCACCAGTGCAACCAGTGCCGCTGATCAATACGCCTATGTGCCAAGCCCCAGCGTAACCTCCATCTCACCGACCGCCGGTCCGACAGGCGGCGGCACGACGGTGATCATCAGCGGCAACAACTTCAGCGGCGCCACGGCGGTAACCTTCGGTGCGACTGCGGCGACCGGTTTCACGGTCAACAGCGCCACCCAGATCACCGCGACCGCGCCGGCAGGTAGCCCCGGTACGGTGGACGTACGGGTGACCTCCGGCGGCGGCACCAGCGCGACCAGTGCTGCCGATCAGTTCACCTATGTGGCAGCGCCCGCAGTGACGTCGGTTTCGCCGACCAGCGGCCCGACCACGGGCGGCACGACGGTGACCATCACCGGTACCAACTTCAGCGGTGCCACAGCGGTGACCTTCGGCGCGACTGCGGCGGCCGGCTTCACGGTCAATAGCGCTACCCAGATCACCGCGACCGCGCCAGCGGGCACGGGCACGGTGGACGTACGCGTGAGCACCGCTGGCGGTACCAGTGCGACCAGTGCGGCCGATCAGTTCACCTATGTGGCAGCGCCCACGGTGACGTCGGTTTCGCCGACCAGCGGCCCGGCTACGGGTGGCACCTCGGTGATCATCAGCGGCATCAACTTCAGCGGTGCCACGGCGGTGACCTTCGGCGCGACTGCGGCGACCGGTTTCGCGGTCAACAGCGCCACCCAGATCACCGCGACCGCGCCTGCAGGTACGGGCACAGTGGACGTACGCGTGACCACGACTGGCGGTACAAGCGCGACCAGTGCTGCTGATCAGTACACCTATGTGGCAGCGCCCACGGTGACGTCGATCTCGCCGACCACGGGCCCGATTGCCGGCGGTACGACGGTGGTGATCAGCGGTAGCAACTTCAGTGGTGCCACCGCAGTGACCTTCGGCGGGACTGCGGCGACCGGTTTCACGGTCAACAGCGCCACCCAGATCACCGCGACCGCGCCTGCAGGTACGGGCACGGTGGACGTGCGGGTGACCACGGTTGGCGGCACCAGCGCGACCAGTGCCGCTGACCAGTACACCTATGCTGCGGCGCCCACAGTGACTTCCATCGCGCCGAGCGCAGGTCCTGCTGGCGGCGGCACGACGGTGACCATTACCGGTACCAACTTCAGCGGTGCCACAGTTGTGACCTTCGGCGCCACTGCCGCGAGCGGCTTCACGGTCAATAGCGCTACCCAGATCACCGCGACCGCGCCAGCGGGCACGGGCACGGTAGACGTACGCGTGAGCACCGCTGGCGGTACCAGTGCGACCAGTGCTGCCGATCAGTTCACCTATGTAGCAGCACCCACGGTGACATCGATCTCGCCAGCCAACGGCCCGACTGCCGGTGGCACCACGGTGGTGATCAACGGTAGCAACTTCAGTGGTGCGACGGCGGTGACCTTCGGTGCGACGGCGGCGAGCGGCTTCACGGTCAACAGCGCCACCCAGATCACCGCGACCGCGCCTGCAGGGGCCGCCGGTACGGTGGACGTGCGGGTAACCACACTGGGAGGTACCAGTGCGACCAGTGCTGCAGATCAGTTCACCTATCTGCTGGCACCGACAGTCAGCTCCATCACCCGGGTGGGCAGCAATCCCAGCAACGCCAGTACGCTGAATTTCACCGTGGTGTTCTCCGAAGCGGTGACCGGCGTGGATACGGCGGACTTCACGCTGACCAGCGCCGGCGGACCAAGCGGAACGATCAGCGCCATTACTGGTTCCGGTACCACCTATACGGTGACCATCACGGGTGTAAGTGGCACTGGCACGTTGGGCCTGGATCTCAACAGCAGCGGAACCGGAATCATCAATGGCTCGGGGATCGCAATCGCCGGTGGTTACACCAATGGCGAGACCTACACGGTGGACACCATCAATCCGGTGGTGACGACGGTGACCGTGCCTGCTGCGGGCCACTATCTTGCGCCCGACGCGCTGGGCTTCACGGTCAACTTCAGCAAGCCGGTGAACGTGACCGGTGCCCCGCGCTTGCCGCTGGTGATCGGTAGCAGCACGGTCTATGCCGGTTACTTGTCCGGTTCGGGCAGCAACGTGTTGTCCTTCAGCTACACCGTGGCCAGCAGCGATGGTGATACCGACGGCATCGCCGTTGCCAACGCAATCGATGCCAATGGTGGCTCGCTGAAAGACGCGATTGGCAATGACGCGGTACTGACGCTCAATAGTGTGGGATCGACCACCGGGGTATTGGTCGGGCAGAACCCGCAGAGCCTAGTTTTTGCTGCGCAGGCAGGGCAGAGCTTCGTGTCCAACGGCACGTTCGCATTGAACCCGGTGGCCACCGCCAGCAGCGCTCTGGCGGTCAGCTACAGCGTAGCCCCGGCAACCGCGACTGTGTGTTCGATCAGCGGTACCACGGTGACGATGCTTAGCGCCGGCAACTGCGTGATCGCCGCCGACCAGGCCGGTGATGCTTATTGGCTGGCTGCGCCGCAGCTGACCCAGACCATCAGCATCGGCCAATTGTCACAGGTGATCACCGGTTTTACCGCCAACCCGGCTGCACCGGTGTTTACCCCCGCAGGTACGTTCAGCGTAGCGGCTGTGGGTGGTGCATCCGGCGAAGCGGTGGTGTTTGCCTCCACGTCTCCGTCGGTATGTACGGTCAACGGTTCCAGCGTGACCATGCTGGCGGGTGGCAACTGCGCATTGACCGCAGACCAAGCGGGCAACACCAATTACTCGGCAGCCGCGCAGGTGCAGCTGAACGTGCTGATCAATGTCGCCACGCAGACGATCACCGGCTTTGTCGCCAATCCGGTCGCACCGGTGTTCACCCCCGCAGGCACGTTCAGCGTATCGGCCGCGGGCGGAGCGTCCGGCGAACCGGTGGTATTTGCTTCCACCTCTCCGTTGGTATGTACCGTCAACGGTTCCAGTGTGACCATGCTGGCGGGCGGCAACTGCACATTGACCGCAGACCAAGCGGGCAACACCAGTTACTCGGCGGCTGCGCAGGTGCAGCTGAGCGTGTCGATCAACGTCGCTACGCAGGCGATCACCGGCTTTGTCGCCAATCCAGCCGCACCGGTGTTCACCCCCACAGGTACGTTCAGCGTTGCGGCCGCGGGCGGAGCGTCCGGCGAACCGGTGGTGTTTGCTTCCACGTCTCCGTCGGTATGTACGGTCAACGGTTCCAGCGTGACGATGCTGACGGGCGGGAACTGCGCATTGACCGCAGACCAAGCGGGCAACACCAGTTACTCGGCGGCTGCGCAGGTGCAGCTGAACGTGCCGATCGGCGTCGCCCAGCAGGCGATTACGGGCTTCACCGCCGCCCCGTCGGCACCTGTGTTCGTGCCGAATGGAACGTTTACGGTATCGGCTGTGGGTAGCGTTTCCGGCGAGCCGGTGGTGTTCGCTTCCAACTCGCCGTCGCTGTGTACGGTCAGTGGCGCGACGGTAACGATGCTGGCGGCGGGCAACTGCCTGTTGACAGCCAACCAGGCTGGCAATGATCGTTACGCACCGGCAGCGCAGCAGACCCTGAGCGTGCTGATCAGCCCGGCGGACCAGGTGATCAGCGGCTTCGTCGCCAATCCGGTCGCACCTGTCTTTGTGGCAAACGGCAGCTTCACCGTTGCGGCCACCGGTGGAAACTCCGGTGTGCCGGTGGTATTTGCCTCCACATCCTCGTCGGTGTGTACGGTCAGCGGTTCGACGGTGACGATGCTGACGGCGGGCGACTGCATGTTAAGTGCCGACCAGGCGGGCAATGCCAACTATTCGGCGGCCGCGCAGCAGACCCTGCATGTGGTGATCGGTGCGGCGACGCAGGTGATCAGCGGCTTCGTCGCCAACCCGGGCGCACCTGTCTTTATGGAAAACGGTAGCTTTACCGTTGCGGCCACCGGTGGAAACTCCGGTGTGCCGGTGGTGTTTGCCTCCACATCCCCGTCGGTGTGTACGGTCAGCGGTTCGACGGTGGCGATGCTGACGGCGGGCGACTGCATGTTGAGTGCCGACCAGGCGGGCAATGCCAGCTATTCGGCGGCCGCGCAGCAGACTCTGCGTGTGGTGATCGGTGCGGCGACGCAGGCGATTAGCGGCTTCGTCGCCAACCCGGTCGCACCTGTCTTTGTGGCAAACGGCAGCTTCACCGTTGCGGCGACCGGCGGCAACTCCGGTCAGCCGGTGGTGTTTGCGTCCACGTCCACGTCGGTGTGTACAGTCAACGGTTCGACAGTGACGATGCTGGCGGCAGGTGACTGCATGTTGAGCGCCGACCAAGCGGGCAACGCCAGTTACTCGGCCGCTGCACAGCAGACCCTGCGTGTGGTGATCGGTGCGGCGACGCAGGTGATCAGTCACTTCGTCGCCAACCCGGGCGCACCGACGTACGTAGCGAACGGCAGCTTCAGCGTGTCGGCAACCGGAGGCAGTTCGGGTGCGCCGGTGACATTCAATTCGACGTCGCCGGGCGTGTGTACGGTGTCCGGTAGCACGGTGACGATGCTGTCGGCAGGCGCTTGTGCACTGACTGCCGACCAGGCTGGTAACGCCAACTACAGTGCTGCCGCACAGGTGAAGCTGGACGTGCAGATTGGCAAGGCCACGCCGGCCCTGACATGGGTAGCCAACATACGCCGCCTGCGCAGCGAAGGTGACTTTGATCTGCCGAACCCGAGCAGCAATGCACCGGGCGACTTCACCTTCGTCAGCAGCAATACGCAGGTTGCCACTGTCAGTGGCCGCAGCGTCAGCATCGTCGGCGCTGGTATGACCACCTTGACTGCTACGCTGGCGGCGTCGGGCAACTTCGTTGCGGCCACGATCAGCCTGGAGCTGACCGTCGATGAGCGCCCCGATCCGACCCGCGAAGCATCGGTAGCCGCTGGCATACAGGCACAGTTGGATGCCAGCCTGCGCTTCGTGCAGGCTCAGCAGGACAACATCCGTGGACGACTGGGCCAGTTGCGTCATGGCCGCAACACATCTTCCAACGGAATGTCGCTGAGCATGCAGGGCGGTAACAATCAGCCAGGGCTGTCGCTGAGTGCCGACCAGGTGGGTGCGAAGGTACCCAAGCTGCCGGCAGGGTGGGGCGTGTGGAGCGCCGGTTCCATCATCCAGGGTGAGCGTGATGCCCGCGGTGCAAGCGAGGGCTTCAAGTTCCGCAGTGATGGTGTGAGCTTCGGCGTCGATCGTGCGATAGGCGAAGCGCTGGTGTTGGGTGCAGCCGGTGGCATGGGCTGGAACGACACCGACTTCGATACCGGTGGCTCGTCGCTGGATGCCAAGCAGCAATCGTTCGCGCTTTATGGCGTATGGCACTCGAACAACTGGTTTGTCGACAGCCTGTTGGGCTTGGGGCAGCTGGACTTCGACAACAAGCGCCGCAGCACGGTAGCCAACGCAACGGCCACCGGCTCGCGCGACGGCGACCAGCGCTTTGCTTCGTTCACCCTGGGCTATGACCACAGGGGTGAAGTCAGCACCTTGACCGGCTATGGCCGGGTGGATGCCAGCAAGACCACACTGGACGCCTATCGCGAACATGGCCTGGGCATCTACGACCTGCAGTACGAGCAGCAGAAGGTGAACAGCAGCTCGGCGGCTGTGGGTGTGGAGGGGCGCTACAACTTCCGCACCGCCACGGCGATGCTGCGCCCGACCTGGCTGCTGGAATGGCGTCAGTCGCTGAACAGTAGTGGCGATGCCGAGTTGAACTATGTGGTTGCACCGCGTGACAGCAACTACGTACTGGGGCTGCGCAGTTACAACGATGACCTGTTGGCGGTGGGTGCCGGCTTGGATGTGGACTTCAGTAATGGCTGGAGCATGTCCTTCCTGTTCCGTCGCGAACAAGCGCGTGATGCGTTCGCCAACAGCTTTGGTCTGCGTATTGGTTATGGGCGGGCACTGGCGCCGATCAATGCTGAGCAGGCCTGGTTCCAGAACAACGGCCTGACCCGGCCGGTGGTTGAACCAAACCGGGCGACGAGCAAGCCTTAAGGGGCGTTGAAGTTCGGGCTGGCGGTCCGCGCAGCTGCGCTGGCCAAGAGGGAGGGAGCAGCGATGCTTCCTCCCTCTGCTCTTTCCGCCGGGAGGCTCGGCGGACAGCCGAGCGGGACAGCCCGACGGGACAAAGCCTGCGAGCGGCAAAACGCAGGCGATCGTCCCGATGTCGGCCGGCCGCTGGCTGAATCTCATTGATCCTTGTCATATGCGGGAGACACTGGGTTTGCTACGTTAGTAGTCCTGTCACGGTGTCATCGTTTCTGTTGCCTATTCAGGTTTAATCTCGATTTCGCCGACAAAAATAGAACGCTGGAACTTTTTCTGTACTGAGCAGTCCAATAGTTCGACTGCTAAGATGAGGTCCTATGAACCTGAACACCTCTACTGCCCTTGTGGCAAACAATCTCCCGATCCCCAGTGCGCTCGGTTCGCTGGACGCCTACATCGGTGCCGTGCACCAGATCCCGGTGCTGTCGGTCGATGAGGAGCAGGAACTGTCGCGTCGCTTCCGTGACGAGCAGGATCTGAACGCCGCGCGTGAGCTGGTGCATTCGCACCTGCGCTTCGTCGTGCACGTGGCCCGCGGCTACAACGGCTACGGCCTGCAGTTGGGCGACCTGATCCAGGAAGGCAACATCGGCCTGATGAAGGCGGTCAAGCGCTTCGACCCGGACATGGGTGTGCGTCTGGTCTCCTTCGCGGTGCACTGGATCCGTGCCGAGATGCACGAGTTCATCCTCAAGAACTGGCGCATCGTCAAGGTCGCCACGACCAAGGCGCAGCGCAAGCTGTTCTTCAACCTGCGCAAGTCCAAGACCCGCTTGGGCTGGATGAACGCTGCCGAGGTCAGTGCCGTCGCCAAGGATCTGAACGTCTCCGAGCGTGAAGTGATGGAGATGGAATCGCGTCTGTCCGGTCGTGACATCGGCTTCGATGCGCCGTCGGATGAAGACGACGATCATGCGCCGCCGTCGCCGGCTGCGTATCTGGTCGCGCGCGATGAAGATCCGTCGCAGGCCTATGAGCGCGAGGACAGCGAAGACAACCAGCTGAGCCTGCTGCGCGAAGGTCTGGCCAAGCTCGACCAGCGTTCGCGCGACATCATCGCCCGCCGTTGGCTGGAAGCCGACAGCAAGGTGACGCTGCAGGAACTGGCAGATGAGTACGGCGTGTCTGCCGAGCGCATCCGTCAGATCGAAGCCAACGCGCTGAAGAAGATGAAGGCACTGTTCGCCGCCTGAGCAAGGCAGCAGCAGTAACACGAAGGCCCGGGGAAACCCGGGCCTTTGTTTTGTAGTGCCGAGCCATGCTCGGCAAGAGGCCTTGTGCACGAACTAACCCCGTGTAGTGCCGAGCCATGCTCGGCAGAGGCATTACCGGTGGCGGTTGGTCCGTGCATGGAGCCCCTGCCGAGCATGGCTCGGCACTACCGGTGAGCTTTCCCGTGTAGATTCGGCATTCCTCTTGCAGACGGAGCTGGTGATGAAAGGGAACTGCCTGTGCGGTGCCGTCGAAGTGATCGCCAATGAGCATTCGGAAATCGGTCTATGCCATTGCAGCATGTGCCGGCGCTGGTCTGGCGGCCCGTTGTTCGCGGTGCATTGCGATGACCAGGTGCAGGTCATCGGCAGCGCGTTGAAGACCTATCGATCCTCCGACTGGGCCGAGCGCGGCTTCTGCTCACAGTGCGGTACGCACCTGTATTACCGGCTGGTACCGGACGGCGAATACTTCGTGCCGGCCGGCTTGTTCCAGGAACAATCGTTCGAACTGGCCAGCCAGATATTCATCGACGAAAAACCGTCGTACTACGATCTGGCCAACGAGACGCCGAAACTCACCGGCCGCGAAGTATTCGAGCAGTTCGCCAACGGCAACAGCTGATCACCGCTGGCCTGGCTTCGATCAACCCGCAGGCTCCTTGCCATCCTCCTCGTCGGCATCGCCGAGGATGATGCGCGCGCTGCGCTGGTAGCTCCAATACGCTACCGCCCAGTTCAGCAGCACCACCAAGCGGTTGCGGAAGCCGATCAGGAAGAACACGTGCGCGGCCAGCCAGAACCACCAGGCCAGCAAGCCGGACAGCTGCAGCTTGCCGACATGGACGATCGCCGCCATGCGGCCGATGGTGGCCAGATTGCCCTGGTCGTTGTAGCGGAATGGCGGTGGCGCTGGCTTGCCATCAAGACGCGCGCGGATCACCTGCGCCACGTACTTGCCCATCTGCTTGGCAGCAGGCGCCACCCCCGGCACCGGCCGGCCGTTGGCCTGCATCAGCGCGACCAGATCGCCACCGGCGAAGATCTCCGGGTGGCCGGGAACGGTGAGGTCCGGTTCCACCTGTATGCGGCCGGCGCGGTCCAGCGGCACGTCCAGCGTGCGCGCCAACGGTGAGGCGGCGACGCCGGCTGCCCACACCACGGTGCGCGCAGGCACGTGGGTGTCACCAAGCTGGAAGCCCTGTCCGTCGATATGGCTGACGGCAGTGCCGGTGAGCACTTCCACGCCGAGCTTTTCCAGCTGGCGACGGGCCTTCAACGACAGCACTTCCGGGAAGGTCGAGAGCACCCGCGGCCCGGCTTCAACCAGCCGCACCTTGGCGTCGGCCGGGTTGATATGGCGGAACTCGTTCTTCAGCGTGTGACGGGCGATCTCGGCCAGCGTGCCGGCCAGCTCCACGCCGGTGGGGCCACCGCCGACGATGGCGAAACTCAGCCATGCGGCGCGCTTGGCCGGATCGGGTTCGGCTTCGGCGCGCTCGAAGGCCAGCAGCAGCTTGCGGCGTAGGTAAAGCGCGTCGTCCAGCGTTTTCAGGCCGGGCGCATCGGCGGCCCATTCGTCGTGGCCGAAATAGGCATGGGTGGCGCCGCTGGCGACCAGCAGCATGTCGTAAGCGATTTGGCTGCCATCGCCGAGTTGCACCTTCCTGGCGTGCTTGTCGATGGACACCACTTCGCCCAACCGCACCTCGATATTGCGTTGCTTGCCGAGGATGTGCCGCAGCGGCGCGGCGATATCCGGCGACGACAGACCGGCAGTGGCCACCTGGTAGAGCAGGGGCTGGAACAGGTGGTGGTTGCGGCGATCGACCAGGGTGATGCGCAAAGGTGTATCGGCCAGCGCACGGCTGGCCCAGAGCCCGGCGAAACCTCCGCCGACGACAACAAGGTGCGGGTGTTGCTGCATGACGTACTCCGGTGTGGCCGGTGAACCGGCCGTGGGGGCGGGTTGTCAGCGCACATCATCGCATTGATGTGCTTTGAAACAGCGATGACCGATACTGGCACTCAGCTTGCCGCCATGGAGTGACCCGTGTCTGAGCCTGAGAAGCGCATCGCGCTGTTGATCGATGCCGACAACGCACCGTCATCGAAGATCGATGAGATCCTCGTCGAAGTGGCCGCCTTCGGCGTGGCCAACGTGCGCCGTGCCTACGGCGACTGGAAGAACCCGCGACTGAAGGGTTGGGAAAGCGTGCTGCACGAATTCGCGATCCGGCCGATCCAGCAATTCGCTTACTCCAAGGGCAAGAACGCCTCGGACATGGCGATGGTGGTGGACGCAATGGACCTGCTGTACGCACGCAACCTGGACGGCTTCGCGATTGTCTCCAGCGACGCCGACTTCACCCCGCTGGTGATGCGCATCCTCACCGATGGCTTGAAGGTCTATGGCTTCGGCGAGCAGAAAACACCGCTGGCCTTCGTCAACGCCTGCTCGAAATTCATCTATCTGGAAGCGCTGGGCAATGCGCCAGCGGATGTGGTCGAGCCGGCGGTTGCCAGCAACACGCCTGCAGCCGTAGCTGCTGCGGATTCGGCGGAGCCAGCTGCGGCTCCGATCAAGCCGCGCAGCACCAATGAGCTTCGTGGTGACACGCGCCTGCTCAATCTATTGCGCGGCGCAGTGGATGCCGTGGCGGATGAGCAGGGATGGGCCTTGCTCAGTGCCGTCGGCAACCAGATTGCCAACCGCGCCTCGTTCGACTCGCGCAACTATGGCTATCGGAAGTTGAGCGAATTGATTGACGCCACCGGCCTGTTCGAGGTCAAGCGTGCCGGCAAGGCATCGGCGGTACGCGCGCTGCCACGTATAGGCGCGCGCGATGAGTCCTGATTTGAGAGGAGTGGCGGAATGTTGAAAATCTGGGGTCGGCGCAATTCCAGCAATGTGCGCAAGGTGCTGTGGTGTGCCGAGGAAATCGGCCTTCCTTATGAGTCGATTGAAGTAGGCGGTGCGTTTGGCGGTACGCAGACCGCTGAGTACCGCGCGATGAATCCCAATGGCCTGGTGCCGGTGATCGAGGACCATGGTCTGCCGGTGTGGGAGTCCAACGCCATCGTGCGCTATCTGTCGGCGCGATATGCGCTGGACGTGTTGTATCCGTCCGATCCGGTCGAGCGTGCGCGCAGCGAACAATGGATGGATTGGACGACATCGAGTTTTGCGGTGGCGTTCCGTGATCTGTTCTGGGGCGTGGTGCGCACTGCGCCAGCGGATCGTGATGAGGCGCGGATTGCGGCGGCGTTGTTGCGCTGTGGTGAGTTGTTGGCGCTGGTTGATGCGGCTTTGGAAAATCAGCCTTGGTTGTCTGGCGAGCGGTTTGCGATGGGCGATATTCCATTGGGCTCGTTCATCTACGCCTGGTTTGAGATGCCGATTCAGCGCCCGGAGCTGCCGCATCTGGCAGCGTGGTACGCGCGGCTGCAGCAGCGACCGGCGTATCGGAAAGGGGTTATGACGGCGTTGACTTAGGCTTCTGTGGGATGCAGGAATGCAGGAGTGCTAGCCCCTCTCCCGCTTGCGGGAGAGGGGTTGGGGTGAGGGGAGCTTTTGATTGTCGGCTTGTTGTTTTCTGCATAGGCAGCACCGCAGCAACAGCAACAGCAACAGCCCCCCATCCGCCCTTCGGGCACCTTCCTCCGCAGGCGGGAGAAGGGAAAACGGTCTCCGCCAGCTCCAATTAAAAAGCCGCGCTGTTGCCAGCGCGGCTTTTCATTACCTCCGTGCGCTAGGCACGGTTACAACAGTCTTAGAACTTCCAGTTCACGCCGAAGTAGACGACACGGCCGGCGTAACCGTTGGAGTAGAAACGGGCCTTGGTGTCGTTGCCCAGATGGGTGCGCGTCTCTTCCTTGGTCAGGTTCAACACCGAGGCACTCAGGCTCAATGCCGGGGTGATGTTGTAGGCAGCGTTCAGGTCGATCTGCTGGTAGGGCTCCTGGTAGAGGTTCAGACCGCTGACCAGACCCTGCACCACTTCGCCACGACGGTTCCACGAGGCACGCAGCAACAGCTTCTCCACTTCATAGAACATGGTGAAGTTGGCCTGGTTCTTGGCGCTGCCAACCAGCGGCGACTTGCCGATGGCGGTGCCGTCTTCTAGGGTGATTGCCGCTTCGTTGGTGTCGTTCCAGGTGTAGTTCGCCTGGAAGCCCAGGCCGAAGTCCAGCGTGTGCTGGGCGTAGAACTCCAGACCCTGCGATACCGCATCACGACCACCGGCGGTGGTGGAGTAGTTCTGCACGACCACGGTCTGGCCGCCGACGTTCTGCGTCACGTCCTGCATCACCGGTACCGAGAAGTTGCTGACGTCCTTGCGGAACAGGCCCAGGCCCAGCACCGAGCCGGGGTGGAAGTACCACTCCACGCCGATGTCGTACTGGGTGGCCTTGTAGGCTTCCAGATTCTTGTTGCTGCCCGAGCCGTACCAGCCCTGCTCACCGGCACCACCGGTGAGGCGGCGGTCGTTGACGTATTCGGGGCTGAAGTACTCAAGGCTGCCAGGTGCGGCGATGTTGCCGTAGCTCGGGCGCGAGATCACCTTGGAGGCGGCTGCGCGCAGCAGCAGGTTCTCGGTCAGGTCATAGGCCAGGTTGAAGCTGGGCAGCACGTCGGTGTAGTTGCGGTCCAGGCCGCTGACCGCGAACGACTCTTTGCGCTGCTGGTCGTCCGAGAGCCGCCAGTACTTTTCGCTGCCGCAGTAGGTATCAACCGGAGCGCCACCCGGCACCGGATCGGTATCCTGGCAGGCCAACGGATTGCCGTTGGCGTCGTCGAAGAAGTAGTCGTTGTAGGACGTCACCTTGTCGGTGGAATCGGCGTGTTGGCGGGTGCTGACCACGCGCACGCCGACGTTGCCGCGCAGCCGCTCGGTGCGGAAGTTGGCCTGCAGGTAGGTGGAATAGATCTTTTCGTCCACGTTGTAGACGAAGTTGTCCTCGTTGCGGGTCTGCATCGGCCCGTAGGTCTTGTTCAGATGGGCGATGTAGGCCGGGTAGTTGATGGCCGGGAACGCGCTTGCATTGATGCCGCCGGCCAGGTTGCCCATGCCGTAGATGAAGTCGGGCGAGAACTGCTGGGCGACGTTGTTGCAGCGGCCGTTCCAGTAGCGGTTGCCGTAGTCGCTCGGGTCGGTGCCAGGGCAGGCCCAGTAGCTGTTGCCGGTGCTGCGGTGGATGCCGCCGTCACGGTACTTGACGCCGAACTGCAGCGATTCCAGGAAGCCGGAGTCGTTATGCCAGGTGGTATCGATCTGGGCGAACTTCTGCTGGTTGGTGTTGCGGGTCCATGACGAGCCGGTGGAGCCGAGGTCAACCTGCAGGATGCCGTTCTTCAGGTTCTGCATCAGTTCCGGCGAGAACGCCATCGACGGCGTGCCGATCAGGCTCCAGGAGCTGGCCAGGTTGCCCAAGTTCCAGCTGCCGTCCGCATTCTGGCTGCGCGGCTTGAGCGGCACCGAGAACTGCAGCGACGGGCCGCCCTTGGCCCAGGTGCGCCCGCCCTTGAAGGCGATGTCAACCGACTCGCCGCGCCATTCGGCGGAGAAATCGGCGGTCTGCGACAGTGACTTTTCGAGGTTATAGCTGCCGGTGATCTGCGGGGTCGGTACGGTGCAGTCGTCCGAGCCCCAGCCACCCGGCGCCATGCCGCCGGCGGCAGCTTGGTCTTCGCTGCAGTAATAGGTCTTGCCCGGGTGCTTGCTGTAGTCGGCGCCGGTGACGATGGTGCCACTGGCGTCCATGGTCAGCCCATCGAGCAGGCGCCCGCCGGCCCAGTTGCCGTCACCCCAATAGCGGGCGATGTTCCATTCCGGCACCTTGATGGTGTGGGTCTGGGAGTTCTGCGACAGGTCGAAGCGGAAGTAGTTCGCGGTCAGGGTGAGGTTGTCCAGCGGCTTGAACTGGAGGGTCAACTGGCCGCCCTTGCGCTCGCGCTCCTCGTCCTTGACGTCGAGGTTCACCGAGGTCGGCATCATGAAGCCGGTGTAGTACTTGCCGCTCTGGTCGTAGAAGCCGGTGCCGCCCCACCAGTTGGAATTGAAGTCGGAAGGCTTGCCGTTGACGTCAACCGCAGTGCCGCCTTCGTCACGGCCATACCAGGACCAGCCTTCAGTGCTGGCGCCCATGGTGCGGGTGGTGCGCTTCTGGTCGGTGTAACCGACGAACACGCCAAAACGCTCGTCCTTGTCATGCCACGAATACGAGGCGGAGAGCTGGCCGTCGGTCTTCTTGGTGGTGTCGGCCCAGGTGCCGTCGACGGAGACGAAGCCGGTGTTGGCTTCCATGTCCAGCGGGCGACGCGTGTGCAGGATCACCGTGCCGCCGATGCCGCCTTCGTCGATGCGCGCTTCCGGCGACTTGAACAGCTCGGCGCTGCCCAGCATGTTCGACGGCAGCAGGGTGTAGTTGAACGAGCGGGTCGGGTCGCCATTGGATTCGGCGGTTGCCACGTAGTTGCCGTTCAACTCGGTAAGGGTCAGTTCCGAGGACAGGCCACGCACGCTGACGTTCTTACCTTCGCCGCCGCTGCGGGTGATGATCACGCCGGGCACGCGCTGCAGCGCGTCGGCCACGTTCTTGTCGGGGAACTTGCCGACGTCTTCTGCGGTGATTACCTCGACCACGGCATTGGCGTCGCGCTTTTGCTCAAGGCTTTTTTCGATGGCGTAGCGGTAACCGGTGACGGTTACGCTGTCGAGCGTGGTGGCGTCGGGGCTGGTGCTGGCCTGTTGCGCGAACGCAGCGCCGGGGACGGCGGCCACGGCGAACAAGGCGAAGGCAATGGCGGCGGACAAGCTGTCGCGGCCGTGCTTGCGTGTGATCTGTTTCATTTCTCTCCCTCTCCTGGATTGAATCGTTAACTGTCACGTTGATTTGGACTTGTATCGATCTAAAAACGGGTGAAACCGGGGCCTTGTTGCGTTCGCTCAATGACTGCTTTGGCGCTCGAGCAGGGTTCCGTTGCCGGCGATCGTGGGGGTGTCGATTTGGATCGATCTAAACGATTGGCGCGCATTTTTTAGCACAGCCGGGGGTTGGACGCATGTTGCTTCGCAATATGGCGTGGGTTGGCGGGGCGGGCGTGGAGGGGGCAGTGCCGGGGGGGGGGGGGGGGGGGGGGGCGGGGGGGGGGGCGGGGCGGCGGGGGGGGGGGGGGGGGGGGGGGGGGGGGGGGCTCCGGGCGCACCCTTGCGGGGTTGCGGCGTGGCGGTTATCGCCCCGCCCCAGCTTGGCTCGGGGCACTACGTCGCAGCTGCGGAGGAGCGCAGCGATGCTGTTTGGGCCTTGCCGGGAGAGCCCTGCCGAGCATGGCTCGGCACTACGTCGCACCCCCGGAGCGCAGCGATGCTGCGTTCGGGCCTTGCCGGGAAAGCCTCTGCCGAGCATGGCTCGGCACTACGCTTCGCTCCCTCCCTTTGGCCGCAGGCCAAGGGGAGGGCTGGGGAGGGCTTGGCTTTTGGGGCGTTTGTGCTTTTTCAGCTTCGCGGTTTACGTCGCTCCCACGGGATGCCTGGTAAGGCCCCTTGCCGAGCATGGCTCGGCACTACGGTGGATTTTCCTGGTGATGTTGCGCCGCAGAATGCGTTGGGCGAAACCCCCGTGCTTTACTTGGATCGATCTAAATTTTCGGCAATGTGCTTCCGGGGATGCAGGTGAGGCCGCGCAGGGCGGGGTCCAACTAGCTGCAAGTCACTGAAAACACTGCCGGGCAGCCCTTTCCAAGGCCCAATGTTTGCTGCTTTTGCTCTGCTGGCCGCCGTCGTGACGGCCGTCGGGGCAACTGCGGGGGCCAACCCGTTTTGCTGATGCCTGGCATCTCTCCCCCATCCCGTTCCCGGATGGGCTGGACATCAGCGGCCCGGCTTGTCCGGGCCAACTTCTGCCGTACCGACATTGCCGCTGTACCGACCGACCCAAGGATCCAATGCATGAGCCGATCGCCATCCACCGTCCATTCCCGCCGCCGCCCGTTGGTAACGGCAGCCTGTCTGCTGGCGCTGAGTTTCGCGCCGCTGCTGCAGGCCGCGCCGTCGGCTGCGCTGGAGCGCGAGGTCAATACCTTCATAGGCAGCAAGGATGACGGCAATACCTTCCCGGGCGCGTCGGCACCGTTCGGCCTGATCCAGGTCAGCCCGATTGGCAGCCACTACTCCGGCTGGCGCTATGACGACGAAAAGATCCGCGGCTTCGGTCATTCCTTCATCTCCGGCGCCGGTTGCTGGGAGCAGGGCGGGCAGGTCTCGGTATTGCCGGTGACCGGCAGCATTGGCCCCGGCGGTGATTTCGACACCAAGGACCCCAAGCGCTTCGACCATAAGAACTACGCCTCGGCTTATAGCCATGACGGCGAAGTCGGCCAGGCCGGTTACTACAAAGTCCGCCTGACCGATTACCGCGGCATCGACGTGGAAACCACCGCGCTGACCCGCGCCGCCGCCGAGCGTTACACCTTCAGCGCGGGCGTCAGCGAAGGCCAGGTGCTGGTCAACGTCGCCCAAGCCAATGAGCGCCATTCGGTGATCGGCAGCGTGATCGACGTGGTCGGCGACCGCGCGGTGGAAGGCAAGCTGGTCACCAAGAGCTTCTGCGGCGGCCACCAGTACACCACCTGGTTCCGCATCGAGTTTGATCGCCCGTTCAAGGCGCATGGCACCTGGGGCGAAGAAGGCGGCCTGCCCGGCGCACGTCACAGCATGGAAGGCGAGGCCAAGCCGAACGGTGCGTGGCTGAGCTTTGATCTGGCCGATGGCCGCAGTGTCACCGCCACCAGCGCGATCTCACACGTGGATGCCGAAGGCGCGCGCAGCAATCTGCGCAGCGATGGCATGCAGGGCGGCAAGCTGCTGAGCTTCGATCGCATGCGCGCGCTGTCGCAGGCGCAATGGCGCGAGCAGTTGGGTAGCGTCAAGGTCGAAGGTGCAAGCGCCGATGACCGCACCGTGCTGTACACCGCGCTGTACCACGCGCTGCTGCAGCCGATGACCGGCAGTGATGCCGATGGTCGTTATCGTGGTTATGACGACGTCATCCATCGTGCCGATGGTTGGACGTATTACGAATATTTCTCGCTGTGGGATACCTACCGCACGCAGAACCAATGGCTGGCACTGACTCGCCCGGAAGTTGCGCGCGATATCGGCCGCAGCCTGCTTGCCATCAACGAACAGGGTGGCTGGTTACCGCGCTGGGGCTATGCCAACTTCGAAACCAATGTGATGACCGGCGACCCGGTTACGCCGTTCATGGTTGACCTGTGGCGCTTTGGCGCGCTGAAGGGGCGAGAGGCGGAAGCCTGGGGCGCACTGCGTCGCAATGCATTCGAAGTGCCGCCGATCAATTCGCGTCATGCCGGTCGTTCCGGCAATGTCAGCTATCTCGCCAACGGCTACGTCGGTTACGACCGTGCATTCCCGTCCAAGGGCATGGACGTTGATCCGCACCATGGCGGTTCGGCAACGCTGGAATATGCGCTGGCCGATTGCGCCTTGGCACAGATGGCCGATGGTCTGGGCCACGCTGACGATGCAGCGACGCTGCGCGCACGCGGCGGCAACTGGCACAAGGTATGGGATGCCGATGTGCGTGATGCCGAAACCGGCTTCACCGGCTTCCCGCGTCCGCGTGACGAGAACGGCAAGTGGTATACGCCGGCCGATGGCCATTACAGCCCGCGTTCGCAGCACGGCTTCCATGAAGGCACCGGCTGGCAGTACCAGTGGCTGGTGCAGCAGGACGTGCCCGGCATGCTGCAGGCCATGCATGGTCGCGAGCAGGCCGGCAAGCGTCTGGATGCGTTCTTCGCTTACGACGCGCTGCTGCAGGCACCGCTCACCGCCGCGCGCAAGGAGTGGGTGGTTGGCCCGTACAGCTATTACAACCAGTACCGCTACAACCCCAACAACGAGCCTGACCTGCATTCGCCGTGGATGTATACGCTGATCGGCCAGCCGTGGAAGACCGCTACCGTGGTCCGCGCCGCGCAGCAGCTGTTCACCAATGCGCCGAACGGCGTCACTGGCAATGACGATCTGGGCACGATGTCGGCCTGGTACCTGTTCAGCGCATTGGGCCTGTATCCGGCGGTGCCGGGCAGTGGCCAGTTCCTGCTGCATGCGCCGCGCTACAGCAAGGCCGAGATCACCCTGGGCAATGGCCGCACGTTGCGCCTGCAGGCGCCGGGCGCCGATCCGCGCAGCCTGCAGTACATCCAGAGCGTGCAGGTCGACGGCAAGCCGCAGCCTGCGGTGTGGCTGGATTGGCAGCGCCTGCAGCAGGGTGGCGATGTACGCTTCACCCTCGGTGCGCAGGCACCGGAGCAGGGCTGGGGCACTGCCCAGGCCGACCTGCCGGTGTCGTACTGCGCCACTCCGGGCAGCGCCCAGTCGTGAGCTCGGGCAGCGCCAAGGCCGGAAAGAAGGGTACGGGCAGCGCAAGCGCTGGCCGTGATCCTTTAGGCTTGGCGCATCCCGGAACCGCAGCGGAAATGATGAAAGACACTTCTACCGGCGCCAAGGGCGCACGCAAGACCGGCCAACGCGCGGTCACCGTCACCGACATCGCACAGGCGGTGGGCGTGTCGCGGGCGACCGTATCGCTGGTCCTGCGCGGCAGCCCACTGGTCAATGTCGACACCCGCGCCAAGGTTGAAGCCGAGCTGCGCAAGCAGCGTTATGTGTACAACCGCACCGCCGCCAACCTGCGTCGTCGCACCTCATCATCGATCGCGCTGGTGATCAACGATCTATCCAACCCGTTCTTCGCCGAATTTGCTTCAGGCGTGGATGAGGCGTTGGGTGGCAAGGGCTTTGTGACCCTGCTTGGCAGCACCGGCGAATCGCCGCAGCGTCAGCAGGCGGTATTGAGCACCTTGATGGAGCACACGCCCACCGGCTTCATCCTGTCGCCTGCCGAGGGCAGCGATGCTGAGGAGCTGCGGCATGTATTGGGCGCGCACGCCAACGTGCTGTTGTTCAACCGTGAACTGGCAGGCGCGGACTGGGATTTCCTCACCCTGGACAACCAGCACGGCGCGTACATGGCGACCCGTCACCTGATCGAGCGCGGTCATCGCGATATCGCCTTCTTTGGCGGGCATGGGGCATCCAGTTCCTGCGCGCAGCGTCGTTTGGGTTATCAACAGGCATTGAGTGAAGCGGGCTTGCCCTTCCATGCGGATTGGTTGATCGAGTCCGCACCCAATCGCCTTGAAGCCGCTGCACGCACTGGCGAATTGTTCGAAAGCGCACAGCGTCCAAGCGCGGCGGTCTGCTACAACGATACGGTTGCATTGGGCCTGATGCTGGGCCTGACCTCACGTGGCATACGCCCGGGCGGCGACTTCGCCGTTACCGGGTTCGACGATATCTCCGAGGCTGCGGTCGCGGTGCCGCCGTTGACCACGTTGACTGCTGATCCGCGTGAGCGTGGTCGTCAGGCAGCAGCCTTGTTGCTGCAGCGCCTGGATAACCCCGATGCGGCACCGATGCGCACCGTCGCACCGGTGCAGCTGCGGATCCGCGAGAGCAGTGCAGCAAGGCCAAGTTGATTCCGTAGCCCCACCTTCCGATTACCGTATCCAGGCAGCCCACATGCACATACCAACATCGCCGTCATCTACATCAAGCCAGTCGGCGCCCGTGGTCAATACGCGCGTGGCCTTGGCGGTGGTGACCACCATTTTCTTCATGTGGGGCTTCCTGACCTGCCTCAATGACATCCTGATCCCACACCTGAAGTCGGTGTTCCAGTTGAATTTCGCGCAGGCGATGCTGGTGCAGTTCACCTTCTTCGGTGCGTACTTCCTGATGTCCTTGCCAGCTGGCCGGCTGGTGGCAAGGGTGGGCTACAAGCAGGGTATCGTCATCGGTTTGGTGATTGCCGGCATCGGCGCGCTTGGTTTCTGGCCGGCGGCAGAGCTGCGCATCTATGGCGCGTTCCTGACGGCGCTGTTCGTTCTGGCCACGGGTATCACCGTGCTGCAGGTCGCCGCCAACCCTTATGTAGCGCTGCTTGGCCCGGAGCGCACCAGTTCCAGCCGATTGACGCTGGCGCAGGCGCTGAATTCGCTGGGCACCACGCTTGCACCGTTCTTCGGTGGCGTGCTGATCCTGTCCAATACCGTGCGTAGTCCAGAACAACTGGCGGTGATGCCGGAAGTCGAGCGCGCAGCCTACTTCGCCCATGAGGCACAGGCCGTGCAGGGCCCGTATCTGGGCCTGGGCATCTTCCTGTTCCTGCTGGCGGTATTCGTATTCCTGTTCCGCCTGCCGGCGCTGACTGAAACCACCGAAGCGGCCGACACCAGCAGCCACAGCTGGGGCGATGTACTGCGTCATCGCCATCTGGTCTTTGGCGTGCTGGGCATCTTCTTCTATGTAGGCGCCGAGGTTGCCATCGGCAGCCTGATGGTCAATTACTTCTCGCTGCCGGAAATTGGTGGCATCAGCGAGGCACAGGCTTCGCATTACCTGATGGCATACTGGTTCCTGGCGATGGTGGGCCGTTTCGCTGGCTCGGCGTTGATGGTCAAGCTGTCACCGCGCAAGCTGCTGGCGACGTTCGCCGCCATCAACATCGCCCTGCTGGCCATCACCATGACGAGCACCGGTGCGGTGGCGATGTACAGCCTGATCGCGATCGGCCTGTTCAACTCGATCATGTTCCCGACCATTTTCGCGCTGAGCATCGAGCGCCTGGGGCCGTTGACCAGCAAGGCCTCCAGCCTGCTGATCATGGCCATCGTGGGTGGCGCCATCGTGCCGTACCTGCAAGGTGTGCTGGCTGACCGCATCGGCCTGCATCACTCCTTCATCCTGCCGTTGCTGTGCTACGGCTACATCATTTTCTACGGGCTGGTCGGTTCGCGTACCAGCACCGGCGTTACCCAACAGGACTAAGGCCAGATGGGCAAGATTGTTTGTTTCGGCGAGATTTTGATCGATCTATTAGCGCAGCCGCCGGCCTCGGCGGACACCCCGCGCGCGTTCCTGCAGTACGCCGGCGGTGCTCCCGCCAACGTCGCGGTGGCGGCAGCGCGGCTGGGTGCCAGCAGCCATTTCGCCGGCATGCTGGGCCGCGACATGTTTGGTGACTTCCTGCTGGAGAGCCTGCAGCAGACCGGTGTTGAAACCGACTGCATCGTGCGCACCGACGCAGCCAAGACCGCGCTGGCCTTCGTCGCGCTGGACGCGCATGGCGAACGCAGCTTCAGCTTCTACCGGCCGCCGGCGGCGGACCTGCTGTTCCGTGCCGAGCACTATCTGCCGGCCTGCTTTGACGGCACCGCCTGCTTCCATGTCTGTTCCAACAGCCTGACCGAAGCGGATATCGCCGCAGCCACGTTCGAAGGCATGGAGCGCGCACGCGCCGCTGGCGCCGTGGTCAGTCTGGATCTGAACCTGCGTCCGGCGCTGTGGCCAGCCGATGTCGATCCCTCGCCGCGCCTGTGGCAGGCGCTGGACCGCGCCGACCTGATCAAGCTATCGCGCGAGGAACTCGATTACCTTGCCGCGCCGCTGGGCGCCGATGGCGATGCACAGGTGCTGCGCCGCCTACTGGCTGCGCAGGCGCGCTGGGTGATCGTCACCGACGGGGCGGGCACGCTGCGCTGGTATACGCGCGATGGCCAAGGCGAGGTGCCGAGCTTCCGTGTGCAGGCGGTGGATACCACTGCTGCTGGCGATGCCTTTGTTGGTGGCGTGCTGGTGGGCCTGGTCGAACGTGGTGGTGCGGGCGCTGGCTTCGCCGCGTTCTGCGAGCAGCCTGAAGCAATCAATGGCACCTTGCGTTTCGGCGCCGCCGTAGGCGCATTGGCGGTTACCCGCAAAGGCGCGTTCGCCGCCATGCCGAGTCTGGACGAAGTACAGCAGCTGCTGCAGCAACAGGAAGCCATCGCATGACCACTACGCCCGATTTCCGTTCCCCGGCCTTCCTGCGCGCGCATATCGCCGACACGATGGCCTTCTACCACCCGCATTGCATCGATGCGGATGGCGGCTTCTTCCACTACTACCGCGACGACGGCAGCATCTACGACCGCAGCCATCGCCACCTGGTCAGCAGCACCCGCTTCGTCTTCAACTATGCGATGGCCTACCGCGAGTACGGCAACGCCGAGTACCTGGATGCGGTGAAGCACGGTGTGCGCTACTTGCGTGAGGTGCACCGCAATCCCGCCACCGGCGGCTACGCCTGGACCCTGCGCGATGGCAGGGTCGAGGACGACATGAACCACTGCTACGGCGTGGCCTTCGTATTGCTGGCTTACAGCTGTGCGTTGAAGGCTGGCATCGAGCAGGGCCGTGAGTGGATGGACGAGACCTGGCAGCTGCTGGAGCGCCACTTCTGGGAGCCGCAGCACGGCCTGTATCGCGACGAAGCCGACACCAACTGGAACTTCACCGGGTATCGCGGCCAGAACGCAAACATGCATATGTGCGAGGCGATGCTGGCGGCGTTTGAGGCGAGCGGCGAACAGCGCTATCTGCAACGCGCTCTGCAGTTGGCCGACAACATGACCCGCCGGCAGGCGGCCAAGGCTGGCGGTCTGGTCTGGGAACACTACGACATCGATTGGAACATCGATTGGAACTACAACCTGGACAATCCCAAGCACCTGTTCCGGCCATGGGGCTTCCAGCCCGGCCACCAGACCGAGTGGGCCAAGCTGCTGATGATTCTCGATCGTCATGTCGATGCCGATTGGCTGGTGCCGACCGCGCGACACCTGTTCGATACCTCGATGACGCGATCGTGGGATGAAGCGCGCGGTGGCCTGTATTACGGATTCGCACCGGAGTCGCGCCGCCAGCCCAACATGGACGGCGCGGCAATTGGTGGCGACAGCTTCGTCTGCGACGACGACAAGTATTTCTGGGTGCAGGCCGAGTCACTGGCTGCCGCTGCGCTGCTGGCCAAGCGCACTGGGGACGCCAGCTACTGGGGCTGGTATGACCGCTTGTGGGCGTACTCGTGGCAGTACTTCGTCGATCATCGTTTCGGCGCGTGGTTCCGCATCCTCGATGCAGACAACGGCAAGTACGACGACGAGAAGAGCCCGGCCGGCAAGACCGATTACCACACCATGGGCGCCTGCCATGAAGTGCTGAACGTAGTGCGCGAGGGCTGACGAACAGCGCTCGCAATACTCCAGTCGTCATCCCCGCGAAGGCGGGGATCGCTCTTGCTCTTCGCTTCAGTAGTGAATTTCAGAGCAAGAGTAGTTACAGATTTTCGTTGGTAACGGTTTGACGGCAGTTGCTACTGGGCAAGAAAAGCGCAACCAGCCACAAGGAGGAAACAGCATGCAGCACGTGCACCTGAAATTTGGATCGATGCAAATTCATGCTCAACGCGCATGCCGTGGCCTGTTGCTGTGCGCCCTGTGGCTGGCTTCCAGTGCCGCAGTGGCTGCGCCATTGCAGGCGCAATGGAACTTCCGCCTACTGCCGGGCGACGCACAGCTGCAAGCGCATCCGGGCATGGACGCGTGGAAGAACGCAACGGTGCCCGGCAGCGTACATACCGATCTGATGGCTGCCGGTTTGATCGCAGATCCTTACGTAGGCGCGGCTGAAGCCGGCCTGCAGTGGATCGGCCTCGCTGATTGGGAATACCGCGCGCGTTTCGACGTGGATGCGGCGACCTTGGGGCGGCCACACGCCGAGCTGCGCTTCGATGGCTTGGACACGTTTGCCGAAGTCCGCCTCAACGGCCAGCCGCTGTTGAAGGCCGACAACGCGCACCGCACCTGGCGCGCACGCGTGGATGGCCGCCTGCGCGCGCAGGGAAATGAACTGCAGATCGTGTTCCGCTCGCCGATCCGCACGCTGCTGCCGCAGGTGCAGGCGATGCCGCACAAGATTGCCGGCAATTATCCTTCGCCTTACGGCGATGAGCCCAAGGATGCGATGGTAGGCAACTTCGTACGCAAGCCGGCCTACCACTTCGGTTGGGATTGGGGCCCGCGCTACGTTACTGCCGGCGTTTGGCGGCAGGTGCACTTGGACAGCTGGGATCAGCAGCGCATCACCGACCTGGCCGTGCGCACCGATACGCTGGATGCGGACAAGGCAGCGCTGAACGTGCTGTTGCAGGTGGAGCAGGCAGACAAGGCCGCGACCCAGCAGATCGTCATCGATGTGCGGGATCCGGACGGCAAGACGGTCGCGCAGATCAAGCGCGATGTCGCGCTGACGCCGGGTGAGAACAGCGTGTCGCTGCCGCTGCAGATCGACAAGCCGCGCCGTTGGTGGCCGGTGGGCTATGGCGCGCAGGATCGCTATACGGTGCAGGCACGGCTGGGCGACGGCAAGCAGGACGCATTGGAGTCCCGCATCCGCATCGGCCTGCGCACCGTGCAGCTGCAGCGCGACGAAGACAAGGACGGCGGGCAGGGCTTCGCCTTCGTCATCAATGGCGTGCCGGTGTTCGCCAAAGGCGCGAATGTCATTCCGTTCGATGCGTTCCCGGCACGGGTGACACGCGAGCGTCTGCGCCGTGATCTGCAGGCCGCGCGCGACGCCAACATGAACATGCTACGCAACTGGGGCGGCGGCTATTACGAAGACGATGCCTTCTTCGACATCGCCGACGAACTCGGTCTGCTGGTGTGGCAGGACTTCATGTTTGGCGGCGGCATGCAGCCGGGTTATGACCCCGCGTTCCGAGCCAATGTAGTGGCCGAGGCACGCGACAACATCCGCCGCCTGCGCCACCACCCCAGCATCGTGCTGTGGTGTGGCAACAACGAAGAAGAAACCGCTTGGAAGGATTGGGGCCACGGCAAGACCTTGAAGGAGGCCGATCCGATGTTCGCCGAGAAGGTCTGGCAGGGCTATGTGGACCTGTTCGGCAAGGATCTGCGCAGCGTGGTCGCCGAGGAAGGGCTGGGCGTGCCTTACTGGGCCAGTTCGCCCAGCAATGATCTGGATACCAAGGCCAACGACTCACGTCGTGGTGACAAGCATTACTGGGAAGTCTGGGGAAACCCGGCCTTGCCGCCGACCGCCTATCTGAAAGAAACCCCGCGCTTCATGTCCGAGTTCGGCCTGCAGGCCTGGCCGCAGTTGTCGACCATCAACGCCTTCGCCACGCCGGATGAGCAGCATGTGGATGGCCCAGTGATCCAGGCGCACCAGAAGTTCCTGGCAGGCAAGGGCAATGAGCGCCTGCTGCACTACATCGAGATGGAGTTCGGTACGCCGCGTTCCTTCCCCGACTTCGTCTACCTGAGCCAGATGATGCAGGCCGAAGGCATCGAGTTGGCGGCGCTGCACCACCGCGCCTCGCGCCCGTACACGATGGGCTCGCTGTACTGGCAGCTCAATGATGTGTGGCCGGGCGCTTCCTGGTCCAGCGTGGATTACTACGGCAACTGGAAGGCACTGAACTTCCACGCGCGTCGCTTCTTCGCCGAGGTGGCGGTGGCTGCGCTGCGCGATGAAGGTAGTACACGCTTCAGCCTGCTCAACGATGGCCGCGAGTCAGTGCAGGGGCAGTGGCGTGTACGCGTATTGGATTTCGATGGGCGCGAGCTGCAACAGCAGCGCCAGGCCGTCAGCTTGCCTGCGCTATCGGCTACCGAGGTTGCACGCCTCAGCGACGCCGAGCTGCTGCAAGGCGCGGATCCGAGCCGCAGCGTCGCCGTATTCGAACTGCTGCGCGGTGATGCGCTGCTGGCACAGCGCCTGGTCTATTTCGTCGCCGCCAAGCAACAAGCCCTGCAGCCGGCACAGCTGCGCAGTGAGCTGCGCGCCGAAGGCGATCATTACCTGCTGCAGCTGCACGCCGACAAGCTGGTCCGCGGCATCTGGATCGGCTTCGACAATGCCAATGCCAGCGTCGAGGACAACGCCTTCGACCTGCTGCCCGGCCAGAGCCGCACGCTGATCGTGCGCAGCACCGCACCGCTTTCCACCCTGCGCACGGCCCTGCACCTGCAGACGCTGGGCGACACCCTGCAGTCCCGTCCCGTTGCATCGCAAGACAACGCTTCCGTCGAGAGGATCCACTGATGACCCGTTCCCTGCGTACCGCCCCCCTGGTCGCCGCGCTGATGCTGGCGCTTTCCGCCTGTAGCCAGCAGGCCGCCGCTCCCGCCACCACCCCGGCTGCACCAGCCGCAGCTGCTGCACCGGCTGACGCCGCACTTCCGGCCGTCGATGACGCCGAAGCCGCACGCATGGCCGAGCAGGTCCGTGAGGCTACCCGCCATGCCTGGCAGGGTTACATGCAGTACGCCAAGGGCCACGATGACCTGAAGCCGATCAGCGGCCAGCCGCGCGACTGGTATCCCAAGCCGCTGCTGATGTCGCCGGTCGACGCACTGGACACGCTGCTGCTGCTCGGCCTCGACAAAGAGGCCAACGAAGCACGTGAGCTGATCGTCACCCAGCTGTCCTTTGACCAGGACATGGACGTGCAGAACTTCGAGGTCACCATCCGCCTGCTCGGTGGCCTGCTGTCGGCCTACCAGATGACCAACGACGAGCGCCTGCTCAAGCTCGCCGATGACCTGGGCACGCGCCTGTCGCCGGTGTTCGACAGCCCGACCGGGCTGCCGTACACCCACGTCAACCTGCACACCGGCAAGACCAGCGGCAAGATCAGCAACCCGGCCGAGACCGGCACGCTGCTGCTCGAGTTCGGCACCCTGGCCAAGCTCACCGGCAAGCAGGCGTACTACGACAAGGCCAAGCGCGCGCTGGTGGAAACCCACAAGCGCCGTTCCAAGATTGGTCTTGTCGGTCTGAACATCAACGTCGAAACCGGCGAGTGGACCAACAAGGATGCCTCGATCGCTGGCGGCATCGACTCGTACTACGAGTACCTGCTCAAGTGCTGGAAGCTGTTCGGCGACGAAGACTGCAAGAAGATGTGGGACGAGAGCATCGGCCCGATCAACCAATACCTGGCCGACGAAGTGCGCGAAGGCGAGCTGTGGTACGGCCACGCCGACATGGACACCGGCGCCCGCACGTCCACCACTTATGGCGCGCTGGATGCGTTCATGCCGGGCCTGCTGGCCCTGGGCGGTGACCTGGATCGTGCCAAGCGCCTGCAGGAATCCAACCTGAAGATGTGGCGCCTGCACGACATCGAGCCGGAGTCGCTGGACTACGCCAAGATGGAAGTGCGTTCGCCGAGCTACGCGCTGCGCCCGGAGATTGTCGAGTCCGCGTACTACCTGCACCATTACACCGGTGATGTGCGCTACCGCGGCATGGGCAAGGAGTTCTTCGATGACTTCGTGCGTTACACCCGCACCGATCACGGCTTCTCCGCGCTGAAGGACGTGCGCAGCAAGGAGAAGGACGACTCGATGGAGAGCTTCCTGTTCGCCGAGACGTTCAAGTACTACTACCTGCTGTTCGCCCCGGCCAAGACCCTGGACTTCGAAGGCATCGTATTCAACACCGAAGCCCACCCGCTGCGCCGCACCTGGTAAGAGCGAGAGCCAAGGCTTCCCGGATTCATCCGGAGCAAGGCTTTCTGGTAAACCATCCGGAGCAAGGCTGTTTCGTAGATTGTCCGAAGCTGGGCTTCCTCCCCTCTCCCGCTTGCGGGAGAGGGGCAGGGGGTGAGGGCCGCCTCGCCTATTGATCCCAACGGAGGTAGCTTTTGCCGTCCCGAGGTCGCGGATAGCCCCCCGTAGAGCCCCATCACAATCCCACCATAAGACCACGCTAAACTCCGCCACAACACGGACCATGGCGGGGGCCGATGGAGCTGTCTTCCATTCTGATCATCGACGACGACGCAGCTTCGCTGGCGAGGCTGGCTCGGCTCGTGGCTGAATTGCTGGTCGAGCAAGCGCCGCAGATCCATACGGCCGACAATCTCGGCAGCGCCCGCACACTGCTGCAAACCCATCACGTCGACCTGGCCTTGGTCGACATGCAGCTACCTGACGGCACCGGCACCGATCTGATCAGCTGGATGCAGCAGCACGTACCGCAGTTGCAGGCGGTGATCGTGTCCGCATTCGCCGAAGAAGAAAGCATCTTCGCTGCATTGCGTGCAGGCGCCGTCGGCTACCTGCTCAAGGACCGCGACGACATCGAGTTGAGCATCGCGCTGCGCAGCCTGCAACGCGGTGGTGCGCCAATCGACCCCATGATCGCGCGGCGGATTCTGGCATTGCTGCCCGCCGAACAGCCGCCTGTCGCCGCACCGCCAACCCCCAGCGTGCATCTGTCAGAACGCGAGCTCGGCATCCTGAATCACGTCGCACAGGGCTATGGCAATCGCGAGATCGCCGAGCTTCTGGGACTGTCACGGCTCACCATCGAGGCCCACACCCGCAACATCTACCGCAAGCTTGCGGTAGGTTCGCGTACTGCTGCGGTATACGAGGCGCGCGCGATGGGGCTGTTGCCATGATTCGTTGGTTGTTGCTGTTGCTGTTGCTAGCCGACGTTGCTAGCGCCAGCGCGCAGCCAGCGGAGATTACCCCCATCGCCGCCGCCGAGGCGGTGCGTGCCGACTGGCAATCGTCAACGCCACCTGCGCAAGGCTGGGTGCAGGTGACGCTCGCTGACCAGTGGCAGACCCGCTGGCCGGATCATGACGGCGTGGTCTGGTATCGGCTGCGTTGGCAGCAAGGCGATGCCAGCCAACCGACTGGTCTGTTGCTGGACTACACCTGCATGGCGGCTGCTGTCTATCTCAACGGCAGCCTGATCGATCGTGATCCATCCTTGGTCGAGCCGCTGTCGCGCAGTTGGCACGTACCACGCTATTTCCTGTTGCAGTCGCCGCTGCTCAAGCAAGGCGAGAATGAACTGCTGGTGCGGGTGTCGGGCCTGGCTGCTTACCAGCCCTCGCTGGGTGTGGTGGACGTGGGCGATCCGCAGACCTTGCAGGAGCGGTTCCGCAAGGAGGTTTTCGTCCGCCATGACCTGCAGGTGCTGGATAGCGCGATTGGCTTCGTGCTGGCGGCGGTGATCGGCATGTTCTGGCTGCTGCGGCGCAAGGAGTCGATGTACGGCTGGTATGCCTTGAGCGCGGTGTTCGGACGCCTGTATGACAGCAATTTCTTTGCCAGCAGCCCGTGGCCGTTCGCCACCACCGATGGCTGGCAGGCTTTCATCGGTGCCTGCTACGTCGCAGCGGCAGCGGCGCATACGATCTTCCTGCTGCGTTTCTGCGAGCGTCGCTGGCCGCGACTGGAGCGCGTGTTGCTGGCTATCGCTGTACTGGTCATGGCAGGCGCCTTGCTGTGGCCGCAATGGCTAGGGCCAAACCGGAATGTCTACCTGGTACCGACCATCGCCTTCCTGTACATGGTGTCGTTCACCTTCATGGGCTATGCGCTGCGTAGTGGTCGTCGCGACTACCAGGTGCTGGCGCTGTGCATCATCCTGCCGATCGCGGTGTCGCTGCACGACCTTGGCGTGTACATGGGCTGGTATGGCGGAGTGAGTTATCTGGGCTCGTTCACCTCACCGTTGATGCTGCTCGGCATGGGTTTTGTACTCGCGTATCGCTTCGCCAACACCATGCAACGGGTCGAAGGCTTCAACGAAGAACTGCGTGATGAGGTACAACAGGCGACCATGCAGCTGGCCGATACCTTGCGGCAACAACATGCACTCGAACTCGCCCACAGTCGTGCTGGCGAACGCCTGCAGCTGGTGCGTGATCTTCACGATGGCTTCGGCGGTACCTTGGTGGGTGCCATTGCACGCCTGGAGCAGGCGCCGCAGGAGATGCCGCGAGAGAAGGTCATCGGCGTACTGCGCGAGATGCGTGACGACCTGCGTCTGGTCATCGACAGTACCGCACGCGAGCAAGCCGATCTGGCCGAGCTGCTGGCGCCCTTGCGGCACCGTGCCAGTGGCTTGCTGGACGCGGTCGATATCCAGGCGCACTGGCATCTACAGGATATCGATGGGATCGAGCTTGGCGCCAGCCGCAGCCTGGACCTGTTGCGCTTGCTGCAGGAAGGCCTGACCAATGTGTTCAAGCACAGCCGCGCGCAGCGCGTGGATGTTTACCTGCGCAGGCAGGGCGACCAGCTGCAATTGCATATCGACGATGACGGTATCGGCCTGGTACAGGGCGATGACGGAACGGTTGCGACGCGTACAGGCGCAGGATTGGCCAGCATGCGCTTGCGCGCGCGCAGGTTGGGCGGGGAGTTGCAGGTATCAGCCGCTGCCAACGGCGCGGGCACCCGGCTGGCGTTGGTGTTGCCACTGATAGCGTGAGCCGGAGGACGGACCGGCAATTTACCGATACCTGATTTCGTGGATGCGGGGCGGGCGCGCACGGCGTTAGGTTTCCCCTTGCTGATTCGGGGGACTCCACCATGAACCGTAATGTCGTTACCAAGGCCCGGCCGCTGGCGGCGGCTGCCATGTTTGCCTTGCTGCCATTATTGCCGGCGCAGGCCGCTGAAGTCGTTGGCGGTACCTCGCCGACGGGGCCTTGCACGCAGGACACCGCCACCGGTGCCATCGCCTGCCAGGACGGCAGCCGGGTGGGTAGTGATGGCCCCGCTGGCCCGCCGAGGCTTGGCTGGAGCAGCTCCGCTGGTGGGCTGGGCAATGCCACCGGCAACACCGCTTTCGGGCAGGGCAGCTCGGCCGGCATGGGGGGGCAGGGTGGCAATGGAACTGCGGGTGGAACAGGCGGGGTCGGTGGCAATGGCGGCACCTACAACCTGGCGTTTGGCAGGGGCAGCAGCGCGGGCAACGGTGGCACGGCGGGCACCGGAACTTCGGGCG
Source organism: Stenotrophomonas sp. STEN020 (assembly GCF_056760195.1). Classification (NCBI taxonomy): domain Bacteria; kingdom Pseudomonadati; phylum Pseudomonadota; class Gammaproteobacteria; order Lysobacterales; family Lysobacteraceae; genus Stenotrophomonas; species Stenotrophomonas sp. STEN020. The sequence continues at coordinate 11,115 of NZ_JBRREI010000038.1, read as the reverse complement.
GTACTGGCGGAAACGGCGCGGACGGTGGCAACTTCAATATTGCCTTGGGCGATGGCAGCCAAGCTGGCAACGGCGGTACTGGCAATGACATGTGCTGTGGTTTCGGGGGCGCGGCGGGTGCCGCAGGTACCGATAACAACGTCGCCATCGGCCGGAATGCCGTAGCTGCCGGTGGCGGTTCAGTAGCGTTGGGCTACGGGAGCAGTGACGGTGGCCTCGCCAACGTGGTCTCGGTGGGCTCGGCGACGCTGAAACGCAGGGTCACCAATGTGGCTGCGGGTGTGGCGGACAACGACGCAGCCAACATGGCGCAGTTGAATGCAATGGCAGCCGCCACAGGCGCGGGGCTGGCCGGCGTTACTTCGTGGCTGGGCGGTGGAGCGAGCTACAGCGGCGGTGTACCGACTGCGCCGACCTATTCCATCCAGGGTGCCGCACATCACGATGTTGGCAGTGCATTTTCCGCATTGGATGCGACCGTCAGCCAACAGCAGACCACCCTGCAGGCATACGCTGATGCCGGGGCCGTAGCGACGCTGGCGGCGGCCAATGGCCATACCACGGCACGCGAAGCCGCAATACGCACGGACATGGGAGCGGGTGATGCGGCCACCCTGGTGTCCGCCAATCAGTATGCGGATGCGCGAGAAACTACTGTTCGCGCGGATATGGCCGGTGGCGATGCCACGACCTTGGCCGCTGCAAACCAGCACACCGATACCCGTGAAGCGGCAATCCGTGCAGACATGTCCGGCGGTGATGCAGCAACCCTTGCTTCTGCAAACAGCTACACCGACACCCGTGAGGCGGCCATCCGTGGTGACATCGCAGCCAATGGCACCGCCGCGCTGGATGCGTCCAAGGCACATACCGACGCACGTGAAGCGGTGGTCCGTAGCGACATGGCCGCTGCGGATGCACAGACGCTGACGTCCGCCAACCAGTACACCGACACCCGCGAGGCCGGCATCCGCAGTGACATGAGCGCTGGCGATACGGCGACGTTGAAATCGGCCAAGCAATACGCCGATACGCGAGAGACCGCTGTCCGCAGCGATCTGGCCGCTGGCGACGTCGCAACCCTGGATTCGGCAAACCAGTACACCGACCAGCAGGTCGCCAACAGTCAAGCGATGGGTGTGCAGGCGGCGCGCGCGCATGCCGATGCCGGCGACGTCGCGACCTTGGCCGCGTCCAACGGTTACACCGCTACGCAGGTGGCGACAGTGCGCAGTGAAGCCCGCGCGGGAGATGCCGCGACCTTGGCTTCTGCAAACCAGTACACCGATACAACCGCAACCCAGACCCTGCGCAGCGCCAACGCCTATACGGACAGCGCGCTGGCGGCATTCAGCGACGATTTCACCCGTTTCCACGACGGCGTGGAGCAACGCCTGCGTAATCAGGACCGGCGTATCGACCGGATGGGCGCGATGACCTCGGCGATGACCAACATGGCGATGAATGCTGCCGGCGGACAAAGCGCACGCGGCCGCATCGCGGTGGGTGCTGGGTTCCAGGGTGGCGAGCAAGCGTTGTCGATCGGCTATGGCGTGCGACTGGGCACGCGCGGTTCGTTCTCGCTGGGGGGCGCCTTCGGTGGCGGTGAGAAGTCTGCCGGTGTTGGCTTCGGCGTTGATCTGTGATGTCGATGGACGCGGATGCATAGCGTGGCAGCCGTCGCGGTGCCGATGGAGATGCGACTGGATGGGCCGGTGTTCGCTGCCGAGGCGAGCGTGAAATGGCCGAGCCGTCGGGTCTGCAGTGGGCCATGCATCGTGCATGATCCAAGGCTGCGGCGTGAGCTTGAATTATCCGTCGGTAGTTCAGCGTGGCATGTCGTCATCCGCGAACAGAAGATGATGCAGATGCTTGTGCAACATTCTGGTCGCTGAGTTTCGCAACGCCAGGCTCGACCCAGCCATGGCGCCAACGAATGCCTAGCGCGGGTGATCGGGGGTTTTAAACCTTTTCGTCGTTTCAAGCATCCAAGTCTGGAGTCGGTAATTGCGGTGGTCGCGATCCGGCTTTCCCCAGCCAGTCACGACCGGAGCCAGACGATGCGATGTGCAAGCCCCCGAAACCTGCTGTGCCTGGCGGCGTTTCTCTGTGTGCTTCCTTTCCAGTTGGCTGCGGCCACGCTGGATGCTGCCAATGACGCGACGCGGCGCTTCATCGCCGCCACGATGAAGGACAGAGGTATTCCGGGGCTGCAGGTTGCGGTGATCAAGGACGGCAAGGTGGTGTTCTCGGAGGCGCATGGTCTGGCCAATGTCGAGAACAAGGTGGCAGCTACACGTGCAACGTTGTTTCCACTCAACTCGGCCACCAAGGCGTTCACCGGCGTAGCAGTGATGCAGCTGGTCGAGGCGGGAAAGCTGGATATCGATGCCCCGATCTCCACGTATCTGCAGCAGCTGCCCGCTGCATGGCAGCGGATACGGGTGCGACAGCTGCTTGCCCATACCTCCGGCTTGCCGGATATCGTCGATGCGCAGGGCCTGGTTGGTGGTGGCTCCGAGGCACAGGCTTGGAAGCTGGTTGAACAGCGGCCGATGCAGGCTTTTCCGGGTGACCAGTTCGTCTACAACCAGACCAACTACGGCTTGTTGGCGAGGATCATCAGCCAGCGCACCGGCAAACCTTATGAGGACTATCTGGCGGCCAGTCAGTTGCAGCCGCTGGGTATGAACCATGTCGCGTTCGGCGACAGCTACGATCTGCTACCGAATGCGGCCACCATGTACAGCTTCTTCCCGCGTAGCAGTGATGCCGCCGATGCACCGAAGCGTCTGTCGCGTTGGTTCTACGACATGCCGCACGGCTTGTGGGCGGGCGGCGGAATCCAGACCACCGCCGATGATCTGGCGCTGTGGTTGGCGGCTTTGTTGCAGCAGCGCCTGCTACGCGCCGACAGCTTGGCGCGGATGTGGACGCCCGAGCGTTTGAACAACGGCAAAGATGGCGCCTGGGCCGCAGGCTGGCCGGTGTCAGGCCCGGCTGCGAAGCGTCAGGTCAGTAGCTTCGGCGGTACACGTGCGGCGTTTGTGGTCTATCCGGACGAGGGCTTGGCGGTGGTGATGCTGACCAATCTGGTTGGCTCCAATCCGCAGCAGTTCACTGGACAAATTGCCGATTTCTACCGTTAGCAGCGTAGTGCCGAGCCATGCTCGGCAGAGGCTTTCCCGGTAAGGCTTCAGCCGAGCATGGCTCGGCTCTACCGGGCTTGCATGCATTGCCAGCCTTTGCGGCTTACGCCGCTCCCGCAAGGCACGAGGTCAATACAGATCCATCGGGTCCACATCCAGCGACCAGCGCACGCGGCGCGCCTGCGGCAAGCCGTAGGCCTGTGCCATCAAGCCATCCAGCGCAGCATGCAAGGGTCGCCGCTGCTCGGCTGACAACAACAGCTGTGTACGCTGGAAACCGGCGCGGCGCGGCATCGGTGCCGGCATCGGCCCAAAGCGTTCGACGTCGTTCTGTTTGGGAAGCAGGTGCTTGAGCGCAGCCAGGAATTCATTGGCCTGCTCCACCTGTTTGGCTTCGGCACGCAGCATGGCCATATGCGCGAAGGGTGGAAATCCGGCCGCTTCGCGCTGCAGCAGTTCGGCTTCGGCAAAGGCGTGGTAGCCGCCGTTGACCAAGGTGTGCAGCAAGGCGTTGTCCGGATGATGCGTCTGCAGCCAGACCTCGCCGGGGCGCTCGGCTCGACCGGCGCGGCCGGCGACCTGGATCAACTGCTGTGCCAGTTTTTCGCTGGCACGGAAGTCGGACGAGAACAGGCCTTCATCGATGCCGACCACCACCACCAAGGTCAGCTTGGGCAGGTCATGGCCCTTGGCCAGAATCTGCGTGCCAACCAGGATGCCGGGTTGATCGCCGAGGGTTGCCAGCGTCTGCTCCAGCGCATCGCGGCGACTGGTGGTGCTGCGGTCGATGCGCAGCACCGGATAGTCCGGAAACAACTGCAGCAGCCGTTCTTCCAGACGCTCGGTACCAATGCCCTGCGGCTGCAGCGCAAGGCTGGCGCAATCCGGGCAGGCCAGCGGCACTGGTTGGCGCGCGCCGCAATGATGGCACTGCAGCCGCCGGCCGCCGCCGTGCACGGTCATCGGTGTCTTGTGCAGTGGTGTGCTGCAGCGTTTGCACGGTGCGGTCCAGCCGCAGTCATGGCAGAGCAGCACCGGCGCATAGCCGCGGCGGTTTTTGAACACCAGGACCTGGCTGCCGGCTTTCAGCTGCTGCTCGATGCCGACCAGCACCTCCGGTGACAAACCATCCTGCAACGGCCGCTTGCGCACATCAAACACGCGCACGCCCGGTGGTTTGGCATCACCGGCACGCTGCTGCAGACGCAGATGCGTGTAACGACCGCTGCGTGCGTTGTGCAGGGATTCCAATGATGGCGTTGCGCTGCCCAGCACCACCGGCACGTTCAAGGCCTTGCCGCGCACCATGGCGAAATCACGCGCGTGATAACGGATGCCGTCCTGCTGTTTGTAGCTGCCGTCGTGCTCCTCGTCGATGACGATCAAGCCGGCCTGCGGCAGTGGCGTGAAAATCGCCGAGCGGGTACCGACGATCACCCGCGCTTCGCCGCGCGAGGAGGCTGCCCAGACGCGTGCACGCTCGTTGTCGTTCAAGCCCGAGTGCAGTGCATGTACCGGAATCCCCAAGCGGCTGCGGAAACGATGCAGGGTCTGCGGGGTCAGGCCGATTTCCGGCACCAGTACCAGCGCCTGCTTGCCTTGTTGCAGGCAATGGCAGATGGCCTGCAGGTAGACCTCGGTCTTGCCGCTGCCGGTAACGCCGTCGAGCAGGAAGGGCTGGAAGCCCTCGGCCGCCTGCAGTGCGTCGATCGCCGCTTGCTGCTGTGGGTTTGGCACCGGGCCGGCGACAATGCGGGGCTGCGGAATCACCGCCGCCACTTCGATGCGCTGCGCGTGCTCGCGCTTGAGCAGCGCGCGCGCGGCGCTGCGCCAGTCGTCCAGCTGATCGTCCAGCAGGTCTTCATTGACCGCACCTTCCAACAGCAGCGTGGCCAGACGTTGCGGACGGGTACCGCTGCGCAGGCGGTCGTAACCGGCGTGGCCGGCTTCGGTCAGTTCCCAGGCCCAGCCGTGGGTGTCGGGCAGCGGCTCGCCGCGCCGCAGCGGTGCGGGCAGCGCGGTGGCGATCACCTCGCCCAGCGGGGCGTGGGTATAGCGCGCCAGCCAGCGCAGCGAGGCGCTGAGTTCGCCCTGCAGCAGCGCGGCTTCATCCAGCCATTGCAGGGCCGGGCGCAAGGCCGCCGGGTCATCACTGTGGCCGATGGCCTCGACCACCCCGACCAGCTCGCGCGGGCCGAATGGCACCCGCAACCGACGTCCCACATCGCTGGCCTCGGGCGCGGGGGCGCCGGCCGGGGGCAGGTAGTCGAACAGCTGAGGCAGGGGCACCGGCAGGGCGAGGCGCAGAGTGGGGCAGTCAGGCATGGGCCAAGTTTAGCCGCTGGTGGAGGTTTGGCTGCCGCCATTCACCCGCGTCCAGATGCTGTGAAGTCCTGCATAAATGCGGCGTAAACGCTGGCTGCGCTTGGAGATTTATTGTTATCCACACTTCCTGTGGATAACTCTGTGGGTGAGTAATGTGCTCCACGCGTTCAGGGCGATGGAGCAAGCCTTTGGGTCAACTTGGTCAAAAAACAGCCACATCAAATATTCAATTAAAATCAATGAGTTATCCGTGAAACAAAAAAGAAATACAGTCTCACGGCGGCTTGCTTGAGTCGCTTGTCACAGCGTATTGACGCTGTGCACAAGTTGTTGCAGCGGCTTGCAGAATCGGTCCGCTGATGGCTTGGGGCGTCGGCAGCAGGGTGTGCGCTCGGTATCATCACTGCATGACGGAGTTCACATGATGGCTGCACCAGCCCCTCTTTCGCCGGCCGCAGCCAACGCTCTGTCCGCCTTTTTGCGCGGGGTGGAACGCCGCGCCCTGGTAGTTGCTGAATTGCAGGCCGGCGATGCCGCCGTCGGCGAACGTGCGGTGGCCGTAGCCATGCGTGCGTTTGCCGGGCATGCCGCGCAGTTGCTGATGGTCGAATGGCCGGCCCGCTTCTGGGGCCTGCTATGCAGTACCCCGCAGTTGCTGAAGCCAACCAACCCAGGCAACTGGGAGCCAGCCTTGGCACATCTGGGTACGCTGGCGGCGGGCGAGCGTCTGGCGTTGTTGCTGCGGATTGGCGCCGGCCTGGATGAAGCACCTGCCTCGGCGGTGCTGGGTGTGGACGCTAATGCCTATCGGCAAGCGCTGGCTGGCGCCTGCCCGATGGATGCGGGTGGTCGCCCGGATGCCGCCAGCTGGCGTGCCTTGGCCGAGCAGGTGCAGGCGCTGATCCGTGATCTGTCGCCGCCGCGCCTGCAGCAGCTCGAACAGCTGCGCGAATCGGTTATTACTGGTGCCTTGCCTGCTGCTTCCGTTCCGGCCGCCAGCGCAAGCAGCAGCCCGCGCGTGGAAGACGACCGTCGTCGCAAGCCCGCACCGCGGCGCAAGCAGTCCAAACCGTGGACGCTGCGCACCTGGCTGCTGCTGTGCCTGCCGCTGTTGCTGCTGGCGGTGGTGGCGTTGTGGTGGTGGCGTTCGCATACGGTAGTGAGCGCCGACCCGAATGGCGGCAATGGGGTGGCCGACAATGGTCCGGTGCAGGTGGAATCGCTGCCCGACGACAGCACCCCGGCCGGACCGGGCGAAGACCCGCACGCGGCCGCCGATGCGGCCATGTTGGCCGATCCTGCGTTGGACACGGCTCGCGATGCCGATTTCAATGCCTGGTATGCAGCCGGTGGCCCGATCCCGGTGGATGAATCACAGCCACAACCCAGCCGACCGGAACCGGCCGGTGCTGCGCTGGAGACGAGCGATGCGGATGAATAAGTTCGGCGTGGTCTGGCTGGTTCTGATCGTGGCGCTGCCCTTGCATGCTGCCGCACCGACTGCGGTGCCCGTGCTGTCGCCCAGTCCCGTCACCACCAGCGTCGTTAGCACGCAGGCTGCCTGGGCCTCGATGAGCCCGGAGCAGAAGCGCGAGGTTCGCAGCCGCTATGCAGCCTGGCAGGCACTGCCGGCCAGTGAACAACAACGCATCCGCCAGGCAGCGGCAGCAATCGCTGCATTGCCGGATGCGCAGCGCCAAGCCCTGCGTGCGCGCTATACGGCTATCGACCAGATGCACCGCGATGGTTGGTTGCTGGGCCCGCAACTGGGTGTGTTGTATCCACGCCTGCAGCCCTTGCTGGGCTATCTGCCGGCTGCCGAGCGTGAGCCTGTGATTGCCCTGCTGCGGCAACTCGACGCTGCCCAGCTGGAGCAGCTGAGCCTGATTTCGCAGCGCACCCCGCCGCAGCAGCGTGAAGAACTGCGTACGCAATTGCTGGCCCTGGCACCAGCACAGCGCGATGCCTGGCTGCGCGAGAAAGTCGGGCACTGAGTGCCTCGCGGTGCGGCACCGCTCCGCCCGTTCATCCGCGGTGCGGGGCCGTAACTGCCTTGCCACGCTAGAATAGGCGGCCCGCGACCCGGCATCTGTGCGCTTCCTGCGCCGGCCGCAGTCCGCGTCTCCCTTGTTTATGTCCATGTCTCCCGCCACGCCGCGCTTCATGCAAGAAGTGCGGACGACCGGTCTGCTTGCCCTGCCTCTGGTGCTGGGTCACGTCTCCACCGGTCTTATTGCCTTTGTCGACAACACCATCGCCGGCCACCACGGCACCGATACCTTTGCTGCGGTCAGCATTGGTACGGCCCTGCTATGGCTGCCGATGCTGGTGCCGATCGGCACCCTGATCTCGCTTACCGCCTCGGTATCGCAGCTGCACGGCGCTGGCCGTGACCGCGAAATCGGCCCCTTGTTCCGCCAGGCACTGTGGCTGGGCGTGGGTCTGAGCGCGCTGATGTTTCTGTTCCTGAGCGTGGTGCCGGCGTTCCTGCCAGCGTTCGGCATCGCCCCTGAAATCGTGCCCGGTGCCACCGACTTCCTGCATGCCATCCGCTGGGGCGTGCCCGCGCTGACCCTGTACTTCTGCATGCGCTACCTCAGTGAGGGCATGCACTGGACACTGCCGACCATGTTGATTGGTTTCGGTGGCCTGCTGGTGTTGGGGCCATTGGGCTATGCGCTGTGCAACGGCAAGTTCGGCTTCCCCGAGATGGGCGCCGAAGGCCTGGGCATCGCCTCTTCGGTGACCATGTGGGTACAGGCCATCGCTTTCGCCACCTACCTGTGGACCACCAAGCGCTTCGCCCATCTGCAGCTGTTCAGTCACTTTGAACTGCCGCGGCCGCGTGCGGTATGGGACCTGCTGCGTACCGGCTTGCCGATCGGTATCACCGTGCTGATGGAAGGCGGTCTGTTCATCATCACCGCGCTGCTGATTGGCCGCATCGGTGCCACCGAGGCCAGCGCCCACCAGATCGCGATCAACGTGGCGCAGCTGTGCTTCATGATCCCGATGGGCGTGGCCGAGGCCACCACCGTGCGCGTCGGCCATGCTGTCGGCAGCAACGATCCGCTGGGCGTGCGCCGGGCAACCTGGGCCGGCTATGCGATCGTGCTGGTGACCCAGATGGTGTCGATCACCGCCTTGTTGCTGGGCCATGACGTGGTGGTGGGTCTGTACACCGACGACCTTGCGGTGGCCGCGTTGGCCTCCACCTTGTTGTTGTATGCGGCGACCTTCCAGATCCCCGATGGCATCCAGGTGCTGTCCGCCGGTGCTCTGCGTGGGCTCAAGGACACCCGGGTGCCGATGTTCATCGCCATGTTCGCCTATTGGGGCGTGGGCATGCCGGTCGGCGCCGGGCTTGGCCTGGGTCTGGGCTGGGGGCCGCAGGGTATGTGGATCGGCCTGATCATTGGTTTGACCGTGGCCGCGGTGCTGTTGGGTTGGCGACTGCGGGTCAGCAGCAGCCGGCTTATCGCCCAGGCTACCCCCTGACTTAAAGGCCATGCCGGTGGCCTCCGGTTATGCGTATCCTGACTTGCAACCAGCCCCCAACGGAGCGTCCATGAATCCCCCTCCAGTGCCACGCCGCAATCCCGTTGCCAGTTTCTTCATCGGCATCTGGGATGTGATGAACTTCACCCGCCGGTTGATCCTCAACCTGCTGTTCTTCGGCTTGTTGTTCCTGATCCTGATCGGCTTGATGGTTGCCGTGGGCAAGGGCGCCTCGTCGGCGCCGACGCTGCAGGAAGGCACCACCTTGGTGATCGCTCCTGAAGGCCGGCTGGTCGAGCAGTACAGCACAGACCCGCTCAGCCGCGCGCTGGGCAAGGCGCTGGGTGAAACCAATGCCGAAGAGCTGCAGCTGCGTGACCTGATCCGCGCCATCGAAGCGGCCAAGGACGACAAGAAGATCAACCGCGTGGTGCTGCAGCTGGACAAGCTGCAACCCAGTGGCTTTGCTTCGATGCGTGAAGTGACCGCTGCGCTGCAGGATCTGCGTGCTGCCAACAAGCAGGTCGTGGCTTTCAGCGAAAACATGGGCCAGTCGCAGTACCTGCTGGCTGCGCAGGCCGATGAGGTCTATCTCGACCCGATGGGCGGTCTGTTGCTGGAAGGCTTGGGCCGCTATCGCCAGTACTTCCGCAGCGGTCTGCAGGACAAGCTGGGCGTGGACGTGCATCTGTTCAAGGTGGGCGAGTTCAAGTCTGCCGCCGAGCCTTATGTGCTCGACGCCGCCTCGCCGCAGGCCAAGGAAGCCGACCTGTTCTGGATGAACGACGTGTGGCAGCGCTACCTCGGCGACATTGCCAAGGCACGCAAGCTCGACGCCGCACAGCTGGCCGCCGGCATCGACACGCTGCCGGAAGGTGTTGCCGCAGCCGAAGGCGATCTGGCCCGTTTCGCCCTGCAGCAGAAGCTGGTGGACGGGCTTAAGACCCGCGAAGAAGTAGATGCCCTGCTCACCGAGCGCGGCGTTGCCGACGGCGATGCTGACGGTGGCTACCGTCAGATCGGCCTGGGCGACTACCTGACCCAGCTCGACGCACGTCGCTCGCCGATGGATTCGCGTCCTCAGGTGGCGGTGGTGGTTGCCGAAGGTGAAATCGGCGGCGGTGACCTGCCGGCCGGTCGCATTGGCGGCGTCTCGACCTCGGCACTGCTGCGCGAGGCACGCGACGACGATGACGTGAAGGCAGTTGTGCTGCGCGTGGATTCGCCGGGCGGTGAAGTATTCGCCTCCGAGCAGATCCGCCGTGAAGTGGAAGCGCTCAAGGCCGCCGGCAAGCCGGTGGTGGTGTCGATGGGTGACATGGCCGCATCCGGTGGTTACTGGATCAGCATGAACGCCGACCGCATCTATGCCGACGAATCCACCATCACCGGCTCGATCGGCATCTTCGGCATGATCCCGAACTTCGCCCGCAGCCTGGACAAGATCGGCGTGCACACCGACGGTGTCGGCACCACCCGTTTTGCGGGTGCGTTCGACGTGACCAGGCCGATGGACCCGGCCGTTGGCCAGGTGATCCAGTCGGTGATCAACAAGGGCTATGCCGATTTCACCGGCAAGGTGGCAGCGGCACGCAACAAGCCGGTTGAAGCGGTGGATGAGGTCGCACGCGGCCGCGTGTGGAGCGGTGCGCAGGCCAAGGAGCGCGGTCTGGTGGATGCCTTCGGTGGTCTGAAGGCGGCCGTTGCCGATGCAGCGCAGCGCGCCAAGCTTGGTGAAAGCGACAAATTCCGCGTGCGTTACATCGAGAAGGCAGCCACTCCGTTCGCGCAGTTCATGACCGGCTTCGCCGGCAGCCGCGCCGGCGCGTGGATGCTGGCCGACTCGGGCATCGCACGCATGCTGATCGCCAAGCAGATGCCGGAGCTGGACACCCAGCTGCGTTTCGTTGAAGACGCAGTGAAGGACCGCAATGGCGCACCGGTGAAGTCACTGGCGTATTGCTTCTGCGGTTTGTAAGCGCGTTCGCGAGATGTGTAGTGACAACGCCGCCCAAGGGCGGCGTTGTTGTTTGCCATGTAGTGCCGAGCCATGCTCGGCAGGGGCTTTCCAAGCAATGCCCTGACATGTAGTGCCGAGCCATGCTCGGCAGATGCTTTCCCGGTATTGCCCCTTGCCGAGCAT